>JAABSS010000449.1 GCA_011390235.1 Desulfotignum sp. | reverse complement strand
TCAAAGATACAATTGTTTTTATCCAACTATATCAACCAGTTTCCCGCTTTTTTTCTCCACCTTCCCACAACGGTTTTCATTGTACTGCCCCTGACCGGTATGGCCGGGGCCCTGTATTTTCTGCTGACCTTTCTGGCTGTTCTGGTGAGAACCTGCGGTTTTCTGCTCTTTGGCCGTTTTTATCTGCAAAAGACACCACCGGTGAATACGGACCATGACAGTGTCGGCCCTTTGCCTGAACCCGGCAAAAAATCTTTGCCCGAAATAATCCAGGGCATTGGTCACAGGCTTCCCATCCGCCTGGTGAATATTTTCATCTGGGTGCTGCCCATTTATACCCTGGTCTTTCTTTTGCACTGGCACGGGGCTTTTGACCTGCTGAACACCGCCCTTTCCCGGTATGTGGCTGTAAGCATCATGCCTGTGGAATCTTTGTCCGTAGTGATATTAAGCTTTGCTGCTGAATTCACCTCCGGCTTTGCCGCTGCAGGAGCACTCATGGATGCCGGTGTGCTGACCGTAAAACAAACCGTGCTGGCACTTTTGATGGGCAATATCCTGGCCTTTCCAATCCGGGCTTTGCGCCATCAGCTTCCCAGGTATCTGGGAATTTTTTCTCCCAAAATAGGGCTGCAGCTGCTATTATCCGGCCAGGCTTTCAGAGTTGTCAGTATTATGCTTATTGGAACTATTTATTATCTGGTGGTATGATGAAACCCATATATATTATCGGCATCGGCCAGGGAAAAGAGGATCTGACCGTCCGGCAGCTGGATGTCATTAAGAACGCAGATGTATTGGTGGGCGGCCAGCGGCTTTTACACCTCTTTGCCGGTCACAAGGCAAAAACCCTTGTCATCGACCGGCAGATTGACCGTGTCATCAGCAGGATCAAAGACGAGATGGTCTCCCGGCAGGTGGTGGTCCTGGCATCAGGCGATCCCTTGTTTTACGGCATCGGTGCCACTTTGCTCACCCATATCGACAAAAAACATATCCAGATACTTTCCAATATCTCCTGTGTTGCCGCCGCTTTTGCAGCTATCAAGGAGCCCTGGCACGATGCACGGATCATAAGCCTTCATGGCAGAAACACGGATGGGTTTTCATTTGCCGATCTTTCCTGTGAAAACAAAGTTGCCTTTTTAACCAGCCCAAAAAAAGATCCAGTGTTTATCGCCCGCAACCTTATCAGGGAAAATGTATCAGGGTTCGGGTTCTGTGTGCTTGAAAATATCGGGTACACCCCGGACCAGAAGATTACCTGGTATCATTCCTATGCAGATGTTATGGCTGATACATTTTCCCATCCCAACATGGTCATTTTGCTGCGGGACAACGACCTGCCGGCGAATGTTTCACATGAAACGTACCCGGGCATGGATGATGATCTGTTCCAGCATGCCAAAGGATTGATCACCAAATCCGAAATCCGCAGCATCAGTCTTTCCAGGCTGAAACTGGTAAAAAAAGACCATGTTCTCTGGGATATTGGATCAGGCTCCGGATCGGTGAGCATTGAAGCAGCCCTGGCAATTCCAGAAGGATCCGTGTTTGCCATTGAAAAAAACAGGCGACGGACAAAAGACATCCTCCATAACATCAAAAAATTCAGGTGCCCCAATATCCAGTTGGTGCCACAGGATTTTCCCGATGATGCGCACATCCTGCCGCGGCCGGACCGAATTTTTGTGGGAGGCGGCGGCAAAAACCTTGCCACCGTTCTGGAGGCAGCCTGTGACCACCTCAGAGAAACCGGCATCATAGTGATCAACACCGTGCTGATCCAGAACATGGAACGTGCGTTCACTTTTCTGGAAAACAGAAAATTTTCCCCCAGAATGGCCCAAGTCCAGGTATCCCGTTCCCGGGCCATGCCTTTCGGAACCCGGCTTGAATCATTGAACCCGGTGTGGATCATTTCCGGCACCAAACCCATGTCATAAGGATTATTTCCATGAAACCATCGTATTATCCTGTCATTTTTGCCGGGGCCGGGCCGGGAGACCCTGACCTGATCACGGTCAAGGCAATGAAAGCACTGGCTGCCGCAGATCTGGTCATCTTTGCCGGATCACTTGTGCCTGAATCCGTGCTCTGCTGGGTCAGCCCCGGGACCGAGACCATCTCCAGTGCGGGGATGGATCTTGACCAGATCATTGACACCATCCGCACCGGTTACCAGGAGGGCAAGCAGGTGGTCCGCCTGCACACAGGGGATCCCTCTCTGTACGGCGCCATTTTTGAACAGATACGAAAACTTGAAAAAGCCGAAATCCCGGTTTCGGTCATACCCGGTGTCACTGCCGCCTTTGCCGCATCTGCCGCCATGCACATGGAATACACCCTGCCGGAGCTGACCCAGACCCTGATTTTAACCCGGATTTCCGGCCGGACCCCGGTGCCGGATACGGAAAATCTGGAAAGCCTGGCAGCCCACCAGGCATCCATGGCCATTTACCTGAGTATGGGCCATGCGCTGCAGGTGCAGAAAATTCTGCAGTTACACTACGGGGAAAATGCATACTGTGCCATTGCCTATAAGGTGAGCCACCCGGAAGAAAAAATTGTCCATTGCCGTATAAAAGATCTGGACCAGACCTGCCGAAAATATGCCATCACCCGGCATGCTCTCATCATTGTGGGCAAAGCGGTGGCAGCCTGCATGAAAAACCAGGATCTGGTGCCATCAAAGCTGTATGATCCCGGATTTTCCCATGGGTACCGCAATGGCACAGAATAAATCCTTTGCCGAAGCTGCTGTGGCTATCTGGGCAATCACCCCCAATGGCCAAGCACTGGGGCAGAAGCTATACGTCCATGTGAAACAGGCCCGCCTGTTTGTCAGCGCCGGCCTTGAAAACATGTTCCACGAAAAGAAGATCCCTTCTGAAACAGATGAATCAGGCGGCAGGGCTGGCAATTTAGTCACACCCACAGATACCGGTGACAGACCAGTTGTGTTTCAGCGGCTGTCTGAGGCGGTTTCAGAACAGTTTCACGCATATGACTGCCATGTGTTTATTTTTTCCACCGGCATTGCCGTCCGGATACTGGCCCCGCTTATGGTTTCAAAGCTCACTGACCCGGCAGTTGTGGTCCTGGATGACAAAGGGCTGCATGCCATCAGTCTGATATCCGGACATATCGGACAGGCCAATAATTATACACGGCATATTGCCCGTCTGCTCAGCGCTGACCCGGTTATCACCACGGCAACGGATGTGAACAACCTGCCGGCCATCGATGTTCTGGCAAAAAACCTGGGATTGGTCATTGAAACCCCGAAGGCCATCAAAATCATCAACATGGCCTTTCTCCAGAACCGCGCCATCCGGCTGCATGATCCACTGCACCTGGTTGAACCCTGGATCCCTGCACACCTGATCGCCCATGCCTCCGGGCAGGGACCGACTGTGGTGTGCGACTGGCAGAAACAAAAAGTTTCACGTGAAACCCTGGTGCTGCGGCCCGGGGTGCTGGCAGTGGGCATCGGGTGCAACCGGAACACCCCTTTTGAAGTGATTCATGATTTTTTTACGGCAACCCTGGACACAACCGGCATCAGTGTGCATGCGGTGGCGGTCCTGGCCACAACAGATGTGAAACAGGATGAGCCGGGCATTCTGGCATTGGCCGCACATTTACAGATCCCTGTACAATTTTATGACACACCGGCACTGGCATCGGTAAAAACCATCCAGACCCCATCCGCAATGGTTGAAAAACATTTAGGAGTAAAAAGCGTATGCGAAGCAGCAGCAATACTGGCATCCAGCAACGGCACCCTGGTCCTTCCCAAAAAGAAAAACCAGGATGTGACCCTGGCTGTGGCCCTTCACCCAACCGGCTCTTTGTTGTCGGCACCGGACCAGGCCACATAAAACACATGTCCCAAAGGGCTGTGCAGGTAATCACCCAGGCAGACTGCATTGCCGGGTACACCACCTATATCCAGTTGATCCAGACACTGGCGGCAGACAAAAAAACCATTTCCACGGGCATGATGAAAGAAGTGGACCGGGTGGAGATGGCCATCCAGGAAGCTCTTGCCGGCCGTTCCTGCGCACTGGTCTCCGGGGGAGATCCCGGCATATATGCCATGGCCGGCCTGGTGTTTGAAATCTGCCGCCAAAAAAACATCGAGGTTTTCCGGCCCGCGGACAACATTTCAAAAGACAGGACCTTGCCTTGGCTGGAACTGGAAATCGTGCCGGGAATCCCGGCTCTGGCAGCAGGGGCCGCCCTTGCCGGGGCCCCCCTGACCCATGATTTTGCCGCCATCTCCTTGAGTGATCTTCTGACAAAATGGGAAACCATAGAACAGCGCTTGACCGGTGCTGCCATGGCGGATTTTGTTATTGTTCTGTACAATCCCAAAAGCAAAAAAAGACACTGGCAGCTTGGCCGGGCCCGGGAGTTGATCATGGAACACAGGAAAGGCAGCACGCCGGTGGCGGTTGTCACAGGGGCCATGCGGGACAACCAGACAATTGCCTTTACCCGGCTGGACCAACTGGATACAGCAGAGGTGGGGATGCAGACGGTCTTGTTCATCGGGTCAAGTGCATCCATACAGTACATGGATTTTATGTTCACGCCCAGAGGATACACCAATAAATATGCTGTCCCTTCAGTATAAAAATCTAAAGGAAACAAAATGAAAGGATATGTGCAGGTATACACAGGAAAGGGTAAGGGAAAAACCACTGCCGGGCTCGGACTTGCACTCCGGGGGGCCGGTGCCGGCCTGCTGGTGTTTGTGGGCCAGTTTCTCAAACAGGGAAATTATGCTGAAATAAAGGCCTTGTCCAGATTCGAAAATATTACGGTGGAGCAATTCGGCAGGGGAAAATTTGTCAAAGGTGCGCCATCAAAAAATGAAATTGCTGCTGCCAGGGCCGGGTATGCCAGGCTGTGTGAAGTCCTGACAGCCAACAAACATGACCTGGTTATCGTGGATGAAGGCAATGTGGCAGTGACCTACAATCTCATTTCAGAAAGAGAACTGCTGGATCTCATTGACCGGAAACCCGATGATATGGAACTGGTAATCACAGGCAGGGGGGCGCTTCCCTCTGTGATTCAACGTGCAGACCTGGTTACTGAAATGCAGGATATCAAACATTATTTCCAGCAGGGCGTGGCCGCCCGCAAGGGTATTGAAAAATGAAAAAAAAACATATTGCTGTCCTGGGTACGGGATCAGATGTGGGAAAAAGCATTGTGGCCGCCGGTATCTGCAGGTATCTGGCAGACCAGGGGCAAGCTGTGGCACCGTTCAAGGCCCAGAACATGTCCAATAATTCAGGCATTACCCCGGAGGGTCTGGAGATGGGAAGAGCACAGATTGTCCAGGCTGAGGCTGCCCGCACAGTGCCCCATGTGCAGATGAATCCCATTCTATTAAAGCCTTTTGGAGACAAACAATCCCAGGTGGTCCTGAATGGAAAAGTCCATGGCAACCATACCGCCATGGATTACCACACCCACAAAGCCTTTTATTTTGAAAAAGCCTGCCAGGCCTTTGATGCACTATCTGCCAGATTTGACCGCATTGTTATGGAAGGGGCCGGCTCCTGTGCAGAAGTGAATCTCATGGACACGGATATTGTGAATTTTCCCATGGCCCGATATGCCGATGCCAACGTTATCCTCACGGCTGATATCCACCGGGGCGGGGTATTTGCACAGATTGTCGGTACCCTGGCCTGTCTGCCGGATCATTATAAAGATATGGTAAAAGGGATTATTATCAACCGTTTCCGGGGCGACATTGCATTGTTCAAAGAGGGAGTGAAATGGATTGAACAGGAAACCGGCAAAACAGTGCTGGGGGTGCTGCCGTGGTATTCCCATTTTAAAATTGATGCAGAAGATTCTGTTGAAATAGAAAAAACCAATAATTTCAAGTATTTAAATAAAAATTTTCCGGCGATAGCCATTTTACGCCTGCCCCATATTGCCAACTTTACAGACTTTCACGCCCTTGCCCGAATAAAAAGCATTCAAACGGTTTTCATTGATTCTCCGGAAGAATTGGGCAGGTTTGACGCTGTCATCATTCCGGGAAGCAAAAACACAAGAAAAGATCTGGAATGGGTGACATCCCGGTTTGAAAAAGCCCTGACATTCTATGTGCAAAACGGCGGCCATGTTCTGGGAATATGCGGGGGATACCAGATGCTGGGACATTTTGTAGAAGACCCGGAAGGACTGGAAGGTACCCCGGGCAAAACCAGGGGGCTGGGCCTGCTGCCGGTGGAAACTACGCTCCAGTCACCCAAAACAACCACCTTAAGCGAATTTGACTGGGAAGGACACACCGGCCGTGGCTATGAAATACATATGGGAGCCACCCGCTTAAGAGCAGGTGCGCCATTTATCCGCATTCTTTCCAGAAATGCAATACGGGTAAAGGAAACCGACGGGTGTCTGGCCGCCAGCGGCCAGGTGGCAGGTACCTACCTCCATGGATTTTTTGATTCAGGCGCCATTGCCAGAAAATGGTTTTCCATGATCGGTCTGGATCCTGTGCTGGTAATGGAAAACGATCTGGCGGCTGAAAAAGACAAAGACTATGACCGGCTCAAACAGCATATGGAAAAATATCTGGATATGGAAAGCATTCGGTGACCCGGGGCCAGAGACCGCAATCTTATCATTTACATTTTCCAGCCAATTATTTATGCTGTTGATTGTTGCAATTGCCTTAACCATTATGGAATATGTCCTGTGAACGATTTCAACACCATCCCGACCCTTGCCAGGCTCGCCCTGGAATATGGTACCATTCAACAGGACCAGTACCGCCAGATAACAGCTTTGTATACATTGCGGCAAAAACAGGTCCCTTTGCCGGATTATGCAGACCTGCTTTTGGGTCAGGGATTTGCCACCCGGTACCAGGTGGGATTGCTCCAGCTGATCCAGGAATATTATGTCATTAAACACCTGGGGGAACAATTCGGTAAAATCGCCATTGAAAAAGGATTGGCCACCAAAGAAGATGTCCGCAAAGCCCTGGAGCACCAGAAAAAAGAATTTCGGCGGGCCAGGATCAAAAAATTAATCGGGGATATTCTGGTGGAATCACAGGTAATTACCCTGAAACAAAAACAGGAGATATTAAAAGAGCAGGCATTTCTGGAACATCTGGGCCGACAGATTTATTCCCTGCCAGGTCAGGTTTCATCTGTCCCGGGCCAAAAAAAAACCGGTGTCCCATTATCTGAATATGAGCGGCAGTTTTTACAGATTAAGGCTTTGGACAGAGAGTTTGCCGCAGCAGTGATTGAAAAAAAACTCGCCTCCCAGCGGGATGTGGCCATTGCCCAGAAAGTACAGGAAGAAGCGTTTGAAGCCAGCCAGCCCCTTAAAGCCCTGGATGATATCATGGTGGATATGGGGATGCTGACCCCGAGGGAAAAACAACTGATCCTGGCGGAGTTGAACAGGTCCCGGCAAAAAAATCAGGAAATTGTCTCTGCCCGTATTCAGGTACACATCAGCCCGGACAAAACAGAGGCCAGACTCATTATCGCCAAAGAAGATCTGGCCGTCACCAGCCTTGAAACACTCAAACAGGTCCTTGCCTCCGCAGGCATCACCCATGGCATATATCCGGATGCCATACTCCAGGCACACCTGGAAACCGGTGACCTGGAATTTACTGCCGCCAAAACAGATTTTTCCGCACACCTGATCCGCCATACCCGGGCCACCTGTTTTCTGGATACAGATGAGACCGACACCGGACAAAAGCGCAAGGGAGAAATCCTGATGACCCGGAGCGCCGGTCCTGACACCTATCTTAAAACTGATGTGTTCGGGAAAAAAAGCCAGAAAAGACAGGGTACGGATTTCACCTTTCAGTGCGGCGGCAATACCCGTCCCGCCCAGAATGGCCTGGGGGTGGTTGCAGCAAAAACCGGGGTACCCGGCCTGTCTTTGGACCGCAAATTATTTATTCATCCAAAAATTCATGTGCTGGAAGATGCAGATCTGCGATACGGTCCGCTGGAAGCCTATGCAGATCTGTCCATATCCGGGATACTTTTTGGTGCCTATCCGGTGACTGCCGGCAAAATTACCGCCACAGAAATCCGGGATGCCAGAATTGAAGCCATGGGCGATATTACATCCAGCATAGGTATAACCGATACGGTTATCCGGTCCCAGGGTGATATTCATGCCCGGTACCTGCATAACTGCCGCATTGAAACGTTTGGAAATGTTTATGTGAAAAATGAAATCATTGATTCTGTAATCCGCTGCAGCGGTAAAATTGACGCAGGACAATGCCGGGTCATTTCTTCCACTATTCATGCCAAAAAAGGCATCTTTCTCGGGGGCATCGGAAGCCAAAAATCGCGTTCCTGCATCATTGCTGCCGGATCAGAACACCATATCACCGCACTGGGCCAGTCCATACAGCAAAAAATTCACCGCATCAAAGAAAAACTGACAGTTCTGGAAAGCAAAAAAAAAGAACAGGAACAGCTGGAGAAAAAAATATTTCAGAAAATGGTTGAGTTGAAATTATTTCATGACAGGGCAAAATACAAAAAAAACATCCTTGAAAAGGAATGGAAAAAAATTAATACCAAAGCAGCCAATGAAAAAAATATTTCAAAACTCATCAAAAATTTTGAGCATAGAATGAAAAAATCCGTTTCCTCGTTAAAAGAATTGAATGCAGAAAAAAAGCAATACCAAAGAAAAATTCATGCCCTTGAAAATGAAATCAATGCCCTTGGCCCTCAAACAGAAAAAAAAATACTGTCTTTTCAGCAGACACAGTTTTCTTTTTATGAATGGGCACGGGCCGAAAAAAACATTCCCAAAATTTCAATTTCAGGCAAAGCATTCCAGGGAACCCAGTTAAGGGGAATCTTTTCTGCGTTGACCCTTTCAACTGATATGGAAAACTTTTTTGCTGCAGAGATTGAAGAAAAAAATGGTCATGCAGTCACACTTTCACCATTTCACTGATCAGCAGACATACGCAACATCCCCAAAAGCAACAGGCTGTTTTCTTTTTAAGACAGTACGCTGCCCCTTAGTTCATTGCAGACATTGGCAGTCCGAGGTGCCAAGCGGTGTGTGAAACAAGCGGGTGTGAATGGCGCCCCGGGCAGAGAGGGTGCTTTTATAAAGGACCATGTTACCGGCACAAAATTCATCAGACCAAATATTCTCACATTTTTGGATCAGCCCTGCCACCTTTTGGGAAGAAACAGGCCCCTTGATCCGTGCCAGAGTGATGTGTGGCGAAAATGGCCGGGTTTGTCCGGGTATCCCAAGCACATCCAGTTCTTTGTCCAGTTTGTAAAAAAGCTTTTCCAGCCGATGGGTCTGTCCCCTGATATCGGCCCAGATGACCCGGGCTTTTGTTATTTTCGGAAAAACGCCGATGCTGCCCGCGGCCAGAACAAGCTGTGGATATTGTCCGGAAAACCTGTCCATAACAGCCTGGATCTGGTCTTGGCTGTGACAGGGGATTTCGCCCAAAAACTTCAACGTCAGATGAAGCCCGTCAGGTCTTGGCCAGGATGCCTTGATACCCGCTTTTTTCAGTCGAAGCTGAAGATCTTTGAGCAGATGGCGCACAGAACCAGGCAAAGGGATGGCTATAAAAGCTCTGACGGATTTTACACAATTCTCAGCCATTTTGTTTATTTTTAAATCCCAAAAGGACCCGATAAGGACCAGGCGTGCCATGGGGAACAAACGCCACCCGATCCTGCTCCTTGAGAACCGTTTCCAAAGGATGAACCCGGCCATTTACAAAGACTGCCTCCACCTCTTCTTCGGTAAGCTGCATCTGAAAAATCAGATCCCTGGCAGTGGTGCCTGAAGAGATAGACACCCGGGCATCCACAAAGGGAAGCTTTTTTTCTTTGAATTTTTTCTGCAAAAATGAAAATGCATTAAAGGTAATGAAGGGCATGGATGTCACTTTCAAAAAGTATTATTATTGATCCTGTTTGCCCCATCCTATCGAAGAACCACAATATTCTCAATTGAAAAATGGTGATGCTTCTGCCTATACTTACTATATGCGACTGCGACTGATCATATTGTTTCTGGCTGTATTTGCCTTTTTATCCGCCTCTGCCGGGGGATGGCTTTTCTATTATTCCTATCGAAAGGCGGTGTTCCAG
>JAABSS010000448.1 GCA_011390235.1 Desulfotignum sp. | reverse complement strand
CATAGGTGCCTGCAGGGGCGGATTCAAAAAACTCATACCCTTTTTCAATGCAGCTTTTACAGGCATTGATGGGAATATGCACCCCCAGAATGTGAAGGCCCGGCATTGCCCTGGAATCAATTTCAAAGCTGCCGCCGCAGTCTCTGCAGATTCTGACCCGTTCTTTCTGGCGTTCAAAGATATTGTCTGTGTCATAATAGATTTCCCGGTGCCGCACCTGCAGTTCTCCGGGGGTGCCGGCAGCATCGCGCAGCTGGTGTCGCTGGGCCCAGAAGCCGTTGATCTGGTCAATGGTTTTCTTGATCTTGTCGGTAATGCTCACAGACTGTTTGAGCTTTTCCGGGTTGTAATCCGGTTCCACCACCCCGGTGTAATCAATGCCGGCCATGGCCAGAATAATACCCAGGTTGACATAGGGCAGGGCCCCTTCTATGGCATATCCCCCTTCCAGCACCGCAATGTCGGGTTTTAACAGGGTGGTGAGCTGGGCATATCCCTGGGCGCAGAAATTCATATTGGTCAAGGGATCTGTGTAGTGGTTGTCCTGGCCGGCCGAGTTGACCACCAGATCCGGTTTGAACGCATCCAGAACAGGGAGCACACAATGGTTGATCACATACAGATACCCTTCGGTGGAGGTTCCGGGCGGCAGGGGAATGTTCAGGTTGCTGCCCTTGGCGTTGGGGCCTCCCAGCTCCCCGGGAAATCCGGTTCCCGGAAACATGGTCCGTCCGTCCTGGTGCATGGAGATGAACAGCACGTCCGGATCATGCCAGAAGATATTGTCGGTCCCGTCGCCGTGGTGGCAGTCGGTGTCAATGATGGCAATGCGTTTGACATTGTACCGGGTCCGGATATATTCCACCATGATCGCTTCAATATTGATATGACAGAATCCCCGTCCCCCGTGGGATACCCGCATGGAGTGGTGTCCGGGGGGGCGCACCAGGGCAAACCCGTTTTGCACTTCCTTGCCCATGACCGCATCCGCAATAACTTTGGCCCCGCCGGCGCTGATGAGATGGGATTCCGTGGTGATGGTCTGTTCATCCGGCACGCAGAACTGAGCCCGCTGGATATCTTTGGGGGTTGCCAGGGCAGGTTTGTATTCAATAATCCCCGGAATATCAAATATGCCTTCTTCCGTGACCTGGTCCTGGGTATACAAAAGCCGCTCTTCCCGTTCCGGATGGGTAGGGTCGATGGCCCAGTCAAAGGCGGGAAAAAATACCAGTCCTGTATTATGCATTGCTTTCAGCATGATTTCCTCTTTGGTGTAACATTTTTTCAAAGCCCTTGATCAGGCCCGGTTTGAGTTGCATCTTGGTGCGAAATATTTTGCCCTTGGGTGAAAAATTTCTCACAATATTGAATTTCTGATATTCCACCACCTCCACCTCATCCATGTTTTCCGGGTCTGCCCCGGAGTTGATGGCTTTTTCCCGCAGCAGGTTAAAGGCGGTTTCCATGAGGTCATCTTCTGAAAAGGTTTTTGAGATGGGTTCTGCAAAATCTTCCTCATGGGCGGTGACTATTCCCTGTTCCGTATCCGCATTCAAGGAGACCTCACAGGTAGTCCTGGCCAGGGCTGCCCCGATGGCATTGGCAACGGCGGATTCCGGAACCGCAATGGTGTCTATCTGGTAGAGGTCTTCAATTTTTTTTGCAAAATAGGGAGCAGGGCCTCCAAGCAGAAGGATTTTCTGGGGGCTGAGTTTGTACCCCTCCAGAAAATCATGCACCGTATACACCGGCTGTGAATTGATCTGATCTATCATTTCAAAGGTTTTTTTCAAAATAATGGTGCAGCATGTCTTGAACACTTTTTCAGCTGCCGCTTCATCGGAAAGCCCCAATTCCAGTGCAATGGTATGGATGCCGGCAAGCGCTTTTTCCCGGTCTCCGGTATCCATGAGCCCCAGTACTACAAGGGCATCCGTGGGCGTGGGCAACGGACCGCCGAATGCCATGGCCGGCCCCTGGCGGTCCGGACCGATGGAAAGCACATTGTCGTTGACCCGCAGGGCGCTGTCGCCGCCGATTCCCTTGGAGTCTGTACGCAAAGACCGGATCAGGCTTTTGTAGCGGCCCCTCTGAATACCCACAGGTTCCAGCAGCGGGGCCTTGTCCACCAGAAAAGCGATATCTGTGGTGGTGCCGCCGATATCCAGCACAATGGCATCCTGTCCTTCGGGAGCGTAAGGGATGGCACCCATGATACTGGCTGCAGGACCTGATAAGACGGTCTGACCGGGAAATTGCATGGATGCTTCCAGGCTCATGGTCCCCCCGTCCGCTTTCAGAATCTGAATGGGAACGGTCAGTCCTTTTTCAGCCAGACTCTTTTTAACGGCTTCAAAAAAGGATTTGTGCAGCGCAAATACAGCTGCATTCAGATGGGTGGTGGCGATCCGCCTGGGAAAGTTCAGGTTCCCGGATACGTGGTGGCCCAGAAACACCTTTTTGAAATATTTGTTCAGGATCCGTTTGATCAGGATTTCATGGGAGGGGTTTCTTACGCAGAATTTGCTGACCACGCCCACATATTCCACACCGGCATCTTTGAGTTTTTCGGCAATATCCTGGATCTGTATCTCATTGACCGGGGCTTTTTCCCGTCCCCTGTGGTTGATGGAGCCGGAAACCGCATAATAATGGTCGCCTGTGCGAAAAAATTCCGGATCTATGCCCGGGCCGGCTGAGACAATCATACCCACCGGTTCCATGGTCTGCTGGACAATGGCATTGGTGGTCAGGGTGGTGGAAATGACCACCCGGCGGATCTGGCCGGGATCAATGGATGCAAGGAGCCGGGTAAAGCCTGAAAGCACTGTGTTAAATAGATCAGCAGGGTCTGTGGGAACTTTGATGCTTTTTTCAATACCGTTTTTGCTGAGGATAACCGCATCCGTGTGCGTGCCGCCAACATCCAGTCCTATTATCATGGCGTGTTCCTGTTTCTATAATGATTGTGTTCAACCGTTTGCTTCTTTTCATTTTACAGCGAAGCTTGTCAGAAAACGCAAGGGTTGTCAATGAAGTTTTTGCGGGGGAAAAGGTTGGCTGAAAAGAGGTGGATCATGCCTTTGAAAGGTGTTGCAGCGCAAAGGCAATAAATTTTTTGCAGATAGGGGACTGGGTGCGTTTTTTGGCCCGGGTCAGATAAAAAAATCGGTTCAGATCCACCCCTTTCACCGCCAGAGCGGTCAGCCGGCCTCTTGCCAGATCATCAGCCACCGCTGTGGTGGAGAGAATGGAAATCCCCACATGGTTGAGGATCCCCTGGATCACGGAAACAGAAGAGCCCATGGTGATGCAGTGTTGCAACTGTCCCGGATCATATCCCGCATCTGCCATGCTTTTGCATATGGACTGCCAGGTACCGGAACCGGCTTCCCTTGCAATAAAAGGTTCTTTTGTCAAATTGTACCAGTCGATGACAGACAGGTGCGCCCATTTATGGCCATGTGGTACAATAAGTTTCATTTCATCTGCCAAAAGTACTTCCTGGACAATGGCTGTATCTGTTGTGCAAGCCCCCACCACCCCTATTTCCACCCGGCCGTATTTGACATCTTCAATTATCTGGCGGGTATCTCCGGCATATAGTGATACGGATACATCTGGATAGGCCCTGGCAAAAGGCCCCATGAGCCTGGGAAGAATATAGCCGGCCGGGATGGTACTGCCGCCGATGACCAGGCTGCCTTTGGTGCACCCGATAAAATCCAGCATGGCGGATTCGGTTCGGTCTTTCAGGGCCAGCATTTTTTTTGCATATTCAAATAAAATCCACCCGGCCCGGGTGGGTTCTGTTTTTTTTCCCAGCCGGTCCAGAAGCCGGCACTGAAAATGCTGCTCCAGTTCCTTTATATGGGTGGAGACTGTGGGTTGGGACAAATTGATGGTATGGGAGGCTTTTGAAAAGCTTTTTTCCTCCACCACAGTGACAAAAATCTGGAGCTGCCACAGATCCATATTCAGCGGGTGCCTTTTTTGCCTTGGGTTTGCTGCAGCTTGTCCGCAAGCAGGGGAAATTTTTCCATGAGTTTCCGTTTCACCGGTTCCGGCACCATGTCCGAGACATCTCCACCAAACTGGGCCGCCTCCTTGATGATGGAAGAGGAGGTAAAGATCCACCTGAGCCCGGTCATGAGAAACACCGACTGCACATCCTTGTGCAGTTTTCTGTTCATCAGCGCCATCTGAAATTCATTTTCAAAATCCGATATGGCCCGCATCCCCCGTATAATGGCAACAGCATGTTTCATGCGGGCATAGTCCACCAGAAGTCCGTCAAAGGTATCCACTTTCAAGGCGCTGTTGCCGTTGAAACTCCGGCGGATCATTTCCAGTCTTTCTTCGGTGGAGAACAACGCTTTTTTGGAAGGATTTCTGAGGATTGCCACAACAACTTCATCAAAAATTTCCAGGGCCCGCTGGATCACATCCATATGGCCGTTGGTTAAGGGATCGAATGATCCAGGGTAGATGGCGGTTCTTTTTTTTGGGGGCATTGTCATCCTCATGCAGGGTCCTGGGTTCTGGTTAAAAAGGAAACGGTTGTTCTTGAATATTTTTTTTGCCGGAAAATGTCAAGCCCGTTCAGGGTATCGGGCAGGGTTTCTTTTGCTCCATGTTCTGCAACAACAATACCGTCATCCGATAAAAGAGAACTGATCCGGTGTTTTTCAAGAAGGGTTTTTACATGATTTTTGTGGTAGGGCGGATCCATGAAAACCAGATCAAAGCTGCAGGAGGCAACAGATGCAGGCAGTTGACCAAAGAAAATATCCTGTCGGATCACACAAGATTGTTGGAAAAATCTGCAATGATCAATGTTTTGCTGAATAATCCTGCAGGATGCGGCAGACTTGTCCACAAATACGGCACGGGCCGCTCCCCGGCTCAAAGCCTCAAGGCCCAGGGCACCGGTGCCGGCAAACAGATCCAGAACCAGCGCATTTTTTACCCGTGGTCCCAGGATATTAAATACAGATTCTTTGATCCGGTCAGAGGTGGGCCGGATGTCCCGTCCTTCTAAGGAGGCAAGTTTTCTGCCTCTGCAGGTGCCGCTGATGATTCTCATGGGACGGCCCTGATCAGGCAAGCTGTTTTTTGATGAACCGGGTGCTGGTGCCCAGGGTTTTTGCCACTGCCGGGATATCTCCCCGGGCCTGCTCCACCTTGCTTTTGACATATTCTTTTTCAAAAGCGGCCCGGGCCTTATCCAGGTTGTTGATGGAAAACAAATGCCTGCGTTCCACTGCTGCCTGGGTTTTCACCTGCGGATTATAGGGATGGGGCAGATCGGTGATATCGATGTGATTTCCCTGGACCATGATGTTCAGACGTTCCACCAGGTTTTTAAGTTCTCTCACATTTCCCGGCCAGGGATAGCCGGCCAGCAGATCCAGGATCTGGGGTGAAATGGATTTTTTGGGGTCTGAAGACTGCCTGGCCAGTTTTTCCAGGAAGGTGTCCACCAGCAAAGGAATATCTTCTTTTCTTTCCCGCAGGGGAGGGACATGGATGGGAATGACATTGAGCCGGAAAAACAGATCCTGACGAAAATGGCCGTTTTGTATTTCCAAGGCAAGATCCTTGTTGGTGGAAGCGATGATCCGTACGTCCATGTGTATGGTTCTGCCGCTGCCGATACGTTGAAAAGTCTTGGATTCCAGGGCACGCAGAATTTTTGCCTGGGTATGGATGTTCATGTCACCGACCTCATCCAGAAACAGGGTGCCGCCGGAGGCCAGTTCGAATTTTCCCATGTTTTTGGACAGGGCGCTGTCAAAGGCACCTTTTTCATGGCCGAACAGTTCGCTGTCAATGGTCTCTTCTGGTATGGCCGCACAGTTGATGATGATAAAAGGTTCTTCCGGCCGCAAGCTGAACTGATGAATGGTTCTGGCAACCATTTCCTTGCCGGTGCCGTTTTCTCCTGTGATCAATATGGAGGCATCAGAAGGAGACGCTGCCATGACTTGCCGGTAAAGTTTTTGAACCGCCGGACTGGTACCGGTAATAGAATTTTTTTCAATGGTTTTTTTGCGCAGATAAAGATTTTCTTCTTCCAGCTTTCTGAAATTCAGTGCATTGTTGATGGTGACCATGACCTTGTCAATGGACAACGGTTTTTCCAGAAAATCATAGGCCCCGGATTTGGTGGCATCCACTGCCGATTCAATGGAACCGTGGCCGGTGATCATCACCACCGGAATGTTGGGAAAGCTTTTTTTGATTTCCTTTAAGGTTTCTATCCCGTCCATCCCCGGCATCCAGATATCCAGCAGAACAATGTCAGGAGATTCGGTTTCAATTTTTTTTAATGCTTCATACCCGTTAAATGCATGCATGACTTCAAATCCGTCATCCGAAAGTATACCTTCAAGGGATTCTATGATGGTGGATTCATCGTCAACAATTAAAACAGCCGGATACATAAAATACTTTCCTTTCTTTTTTCCCCGGGATCGGTTGGCGGCGCTGGTCCTGTTTTCAGGTTATGCAGACTTACACAGCCGGAAGTTCAATAATGAATTTTGCACCTTGCGGCTGGTTGTCCTGAACCCGTATGACCCCGCTGTGGTCTGCAATAATGGAATTTACAATGGCAAGCCCCAGCCCCATTCCCGTTTTCTTGGTGGAAAAATAGGGCTCGAACAGTTTGGTTTTTTCCTTGTCAGATATGCCTTTTCCCGTATCTGCAATTTCAATTCTCACAATTTTCAAAATGGCATCAAAAGAAACATCAATCGCAATGGTACCGTTCTTGTTGACTGCAGATACTGCATTGTCGATAAGATTGATAAACGCCTGTTTCATGTGCTGGTGATCCAGCCTGAGTGTGGGCAGATTTTCTTCAAATCTGGATGTGATTTCTACGTTTTCCAGTCCTTCCCTGTACAGGGCAATGGTTTCCAGAATAATATTTTCAATTCTTGCCCGGGTGAAATTCACATCCGGAAATTTGGCAAAGGTGGAAAACTGGTTGACCAGATTACGAATCAGGTCCACATGCTCCACTATGGTATCGGCACAACTGATAAAGACCTGGTCATTGATTTGTTTGCCGTATTTGCGTTTGAGGCGCTGGGCAGATAATTTTATGGGTGTCAGCGGGTTTTTTACCTCATGGGCGATGCGGCGGGCCACTTCCCGCCATGCTGCCATGCGCTGGGCTTTCTCCAGCTCAGTGACATCATCGAACACCAGCACTGCCCCGATGTTGAGACCTGCATGATCTTTCAGGGTGCTGTAGTGGAGGGAAAAATGTTTGGGAGTCCCCGATACTGTTGCAGATATGGGTATCTGTATATAATGCTGACCGGAGGAAGCCTGTTCGTGGAGCTTTTCAGCCATCTGGAGATATTCGTCTGTGAGGATCTGCCTGAAGTTAGAGCCGATGATATTCCGGTTTTTGATGGCCAGCATGGATTCAGCAGATTTGTTGATGGTGGTGATGACCCCTGTGTCATTTATGGAAACAACACCTGCGGAGATGTTTTGTAAAACGATTTCAATGTATTGTCTGCTTTTTTCCAGCTCTGCGTTCTGCTGTTCCAACATTTCCCTGGACAGGGCAATCTGTTCTCTGCCGGCAGCCAGCTGGGCGGTCATGGAATTAAATGACTTGATAAGGGTACCGATTTCATCATCTGTTTCAAAATCAATCTGGTATTTGAGGTCTCCTTCTGAAATCCGGCGGGTGCCTTCGGCAAATTTCATGATGGGAACGGTAATGGATTTGGCCAGCTGAAATCCGAACCAGATGGCGCAGAACACCACGAGCAGGGCCACAATGGACAAGGCAATATAATAGGAAATCTGGGCCGGTTTTTTGGTGAGTTTCAGCTGATGGTATTCTTCCATGCCATCTAAAATAGCAGTGAGATTTTCTGAAAGATCCCTGGATATCAGGGTGGTTACGACAATATAGCCCAATACCTTTTCTGGTGGCGTATCAAAGGGAATGGTGGATACGGTACGCAAAAACTCCCCTTGGTCTATGGGCTGATAAATAGTGGTGCTGACTTTTTCTCCTGACATCTTGTTCAAATCCGAAGTAGTCAGAAGTCCGAAATAAAGGGGTTCCAGTTCATTGGCCAGAGACAGACTCACCCGTTTGGCATCCGGGGTATAGACCTCCACGGCATGGCGGTTGAATGCACGCTGGATAACCTGGGTATACCGGTTCAGTTCATTGTGGTTTTCTTTTTCCAGAAGTTTTCTGGAATCGATCTGAAAAGCAGCACGCCTGGCGAAAAACACATCTTTTTCTTCAATATAGGAATATAGTTTTTGTCCCACAGCCAGAGAGTTTTCCAGGGTCTGCTCCACTGGTGCATTGAACCAGAATGCAATGGAGGTGGAGATAAACTGAATGGAGAAAAAAAACAACACCGTGGTAGGAACCAGGGCCAGAATTACAAAAGAGGTGATCAACCGGGTTTTCAGCTTGGAACCGAAAACATTTTTTTTCTTTTCGTAATATAATTTTGCCAGGTTCCGGAAAACAAGCAGCAGCAATGTTAAAAGCAAAAGCAGGTTGATATTGATGAGAATAAACATCAATACGGTACTGGAAAGCGGAAAATCCGTGCCAAAGGGTGTAATCCGTGTTGCAATCAGTGTAAGGAAAGCCACCGCCACCAGGATGGCAAGGATGAAAATCCCTTCTTTTTTCCGGCGGGAGCGTTTTTGTTTTGCATTTTCTATGGCATCTGTCATGTAGCAGCCAAAGGGTAAGACAATTATGGTTAATATGTAAAATTAATCAGGTACCAGTCTGTTTCAACATCCCAGAAAGATACGAAAAAGAAAACATAATGAAGGGAGAAAGGAAGGGTGACCCTTGCCAGTTTGGCTTTTATCCTGATCTGGTACTTTTCTCCTTTTACCAGACTTTTAAGTGGGATTACCGCAAGATTGTCAATACTTGTCATCCAGTTTTCGGCTTCTTCAAAGGATTGTGTAACAGAAGGTTTTTCATCTTTCCAGGGACGGACAACCGCGTATTCCTGTTTCAATGAGTTGTATTTTATGGTAGATGTGATTTCAAGGTCAGCTATTTTTTTGTCTATCCAGGAATCACTGGTCTTATACAAAGAAATATAAAAAGAAAAGGTTGTGGGAATACCGTTTTGCACCGCCCGGGTGATTTTTTCCGTAAATGCATTTTGTATTTCAAAATAGGTGAGCAGGTCGTCCCGGGTGTTGGCCAGTTTGATATTGGTTAAAACCGGGTCATTGTCCGCCTGGATAATGACCGGCGTAAACAGCTGAAACAAGCCGATGAAAATCAGAAAAATGCAGGCCCGGTTTGCATGCTGCAGCATTTTTGTTGTCATGTTCCAATATCCAGTTCCATGGTTGCAGGCCCGGTTTCCCATGCATCTTTGTTGTCTAACAGTTTTTTTATGAACATGTGGTTCAGGGTATGGCCTGATTTGTGGGTAATAATATGGCCCTGGATGGGCATTCCCAGCAGGGAAAAATCCCCCAGGCTGTCCAGCAGCTTATGCCGGACAAATTCATCCGAATAGCGCAACCCTTCCGGATTTAAAATTCTATCTTTATCAATCACAATGGCGTTGTCAAGGCTTCCACCCTTTCCCAGACTGAATTTTTTCAATAATTCAAGGTCCTGGATAAATCCAAAGGTCCTGGCATGGCTGATTTCTTTTTCAAAATTATTTTTTGCCCGGTCAAAGGTAAGGCGTTGCTTTCCTATAAAACACTGGTTAAAATCAATGGAACAGGTGATTTTAAAACAGGGGGCAGGCCGGACCTCCACAAATTTGTCCTCATCCTGCACCCGGATGGTTTTTTTTACAATGATAAAATGTCTGGGCAAACGCTGGGGCACAATACCGGCTGCGGTAAACGCCCGGGTGAAATCTTTTGCACTGCCGTCCATGATGGGCATTTCATATTCATCCATTTCCACCAGGGCATTGTCAATCCCAAGCCCGGCAAAGCTTGCCATGAGATGTTCTATGGTGGAGACAATGGCGCCATTTATCCCCAAAACCGTTGCCAGGCTGGTATCCACCACCCGTTTGAAAAGGGCTGGTATCTCCTGGGTTCCAGGCAGATCCACCCGCCGGAATTTGATGCCGTGGTTTTCCATGGCCGGTTTTACCATGATATTGTTTTTTTTCCCGGAATGAACCCCGGTCCCGGACAGGGCA
>JAABSS010000447.1 GCA_011390235.1 Desulfotignum sp. | reverse complement strand
TGCCTTCATCCGCCCATTTCTTGATTTCAAATGCAGTTCCACAGGCAGCCATACCGCCGCCGATGATCAGAATATCAACGTCTCTTTTATCAACCTCTGGGTCTCTAACTGCTTTAAGCTCTCCAACAGGTTTGTTCGGTAATGCCATTATATACCTCCAAAATTAAGTGTCAGAATTTTTGTTTTGGTACCGGTTAAAATTATGCCAGTTCACTGGGAGTAGGGAATTCATACCCGTCTGCTTCCTGAGTGGAAAGCAGGCCGGAATTCAGATCTTTTCCCTTGAGATCATCATAGGAATTGGCTTCCCCTTCAGGCGTCGTCCGGATGGGGAACTTGAACCGTTTAATCACACCATTTCTGAACTTACAGGTCCACATGACATCTTCGGTACCCAGCATGGGAACAACGGAAGCGCCCATGGGGACAAAGTCGTTGTAGCCTCTGACTTCAATGGCCTGGGTCGGACAGATTTTTACACAGGAATAACATTCCCAGCACTGATCCGGTTCCTGGTTGTACGCTTTCATTTCATTTTCATTGAGAACCATTAGATCATTCGGGCAGATGTACATACATGCTGTTTTATCCCCGCCTTTACAGCCGTCACATTTTTCAGTGATTACAAAAGTCGGCATTTAGAATACCTCCATAAATAAAGTTAATCAAAAAAAGCACAATACCGTTGTGCAACAATATTTTATAACAAATTCAGACCGTGATTCAGCCGCTCGGTCTGATATTTCATAGGCCAGTGTCTGCGCTGTCATACATGGGCAATCAGTAGCAGTCTTCACATAAATGCTAAGGCAATAGCACTGACGTGTAGTTTTTGTCAAGATTTTTCAAAAAAAAGATTCATTTGATTTTTCAATTGCTTGGATGCTTCGGAGACATAACAATATATATGAAATCAAACTGTCTTTGCCCACTATATATGGTAAGTTTTTCCGGCAAAAAGAAACTGGTAAAATTACCAAAATCCTGATAGGGTAATCAGCCATGATATGCAGGGAACCTGACATAATTTTATGGGAAAAATTTAGATGACACAAGAGATGAAACCGGTGCATGAAGATGACGTCATGCCGTTTTTTTGCGGTTCTGACAATGAATGTTTCAATGAATGCTGCCGGGATTTGAACCAGGCCTTGACTCCCTATGATATTTTACGGCTTAAAAACAATCTGGGTCTTGAATCCGCAGTATTTTTGCGCCGGTATACCTCCCGCCATTTTGGTCCTGAATCAGGCCTGCCTGTGGTGGGGTTCAAGCCGAATCCGGCCACAGGGCACACCTGCCCTTTTGTAACCGGGACCGGTTGTTCCGTATATCCTGACCGTCCTGCTTCCTGTCGGATGTATCCGCTGGCCCGGGCCATTTCCCGTTCCCGGGCGACCGGGGAAATCCAGGAATATTTTGCCTTTATTGAAGAGGACCATTGCAAGGGATTCGGCAAAAACACCGGTAAAACCGTGCGGCAGTGGCTGGACACCCAGGCTGTTAATTCACACAACTTTTATAATGACAAACTCATGGCTTTGATAAGTCTCAAAAACGCTATGATGCCCGGCAAACTTGAGGGAGCCCAGGCTGACATGTTCTATCTGGCCCTGTATGACCTTGATACCTTCCGGCACCGGATTTTTCATCAGGATCTGCTGGCACTGTTCTGCGTCCCGCAATCAGTGTCAGATACCATCCGCACCAGCGATGAAGCATTGCTGGATGTGGGCCTGCAATGGGTACAAAACCAGTTGTTCGGCCGTGACATGCACTGGTCCTGAACCGGCACAGGAGGTCTGGTCTTATGGTGATCAAAAACAAGATTGCGTTAGTTCTGGGGGCGGTCAAAGGCATAGGAAAAGGTATCGGTCTTGCCCTGGCAGAAAAAGGCGCGCGACTGGTACTTGTCCGCCATGACTGGGAAGATGCCTTTGCTCAGATGGAAGCTGATTTTTCAGCCACCAAAGCCGAACACCATATTATCACAGCAGACCTTCGAAAGATTGATCAGATAAAACAGGTGGCAGATTTTATCCAAGACCGGTACGGCCGCCTGGATATTCTGATCAACAATATTGAGCGCGGCGGATGGCCTGTGGTGCACGGCAGTTATGTGGAAGAACAATGGGACCTGGAAATGGAAACCACCCTTAAGGCCAAGCGGTGGGTGTTTGATGCTGTATTCTCTCTGCTGCAAAAATCTGATGATGCAGTGGTGATAAACCTGTCGTCTGTGGCCGCCATTACAGGTCGGTCCGGTCCGGCCGCCCTGGTGTTCAATGACGCTTATGCAGCTGCCAACAGAGGGGTGCAGGCCTTTACCGAAACCTGGGCGCGCATGGGCGCTCCCAATGTCCGGGTGAACGAACTTATGCTGGGGGTGTTTGAAACCCGCCATGCCCGGGGGACCCGGGGATGGGCCCAGGCCCTTGGCCCGGCCGAAAAAAAGGCACTTGTGGACCATACCCTTGCCGGCCGCACCGGTACTGTTGCAGATGTGGTGAAGGCCTGTCTGTTCATGATTGAGGATGCCCCGTACATGACCGGCAGTGTCCTGCGCCTGGACGGCGGGTTTGTGCTGGCTGGAGAAAAGGTTCCCCCCATGCCCGGTGGTATTTTGTCATGATGAGGTATTACTTGCGCTTGAATTGTTTTTTGTTTTTTCTTGCCATATATTTATAGTTGGCATCACGGCAGGTGCAGACGGTAAAACCCGGGAAAAAGATGGCCTGTTTTTGATTGGTAATGTTGATTTTTGCAGGTAACTGAAATGGTGGAAACTCCCCAGTCTCTATTAGAAGACGAAATCCAGCGTCTGAAACTGGAAAACCGGACCTGCCGGGCCCAGGGACAGCTTTTTGAGCGGCTCATCGAGATGGCCGGATCAGCAACTGACCGGGAACTGCTAAAAACATCCATGCAGCGCACCCTGGGGGTAACCGCCCAGTTGTCGGGTACGGATATGGGCAGTCTGTTTCTGCTCAATGACCAGGGAAGGGTTACTGACAGCCTGTTGACCAGGGGTGAGGTGGATACCCATACGCAATCCAGATTAATCGGATCCGTTCTTGATCAGGGGCTTGCCGGGTGGGTCAAAACCCACCTGGATACAGGGCTGATTCATGATACCCGGACAGATTCCCGGTGGCTGTCTCTGCCGTCGGAACCCTATACAGTAAGGTCTGCTCTGGCTGTTCCCATTATCCGTCACAATACCCTGTTCGGCATCATTACCCTCATGCATCCGGAACCCGAGCATTTTGATGATGCAGCTGTGGAGATTATCCAGACAGCAGCCAGTCAGATGGCACTGGCCATTGAAATGGCCCAGCTCTACATCAAGCTGGATGAGTTGAACCGGATCCGCACCAGGGCATTGGAACGGGATATGCAGCTGGCCCGCCAGGTCCAGGAAAGTTTTCTGCCCGCACAGGTGCCCGTGTTAGATGGCTTTTCATTTGCCGCCCTGAACCGGCCGGCCCATGAAGTGGGCGGGGATTTTTACCATTTTTTCAATTTGTCCCAAAACCGGCTGGGGGTGGCCATCGGGGATGTCTCAGGCAAGGGTATTGCCGCAGCCCTTTTCATGGCAAGGCTTACCAGTGATCTGCAGTATCATGCGGCCCTGCATCCAAATCCGGCAGATCTTTTTAAAAAGCTCAATGCCATTTTGTGTGAGCGGGCCCAGCAGGGGATGTTTGTAACCATGGTCTATGTAATTCTGGAAACAGACACCGGCCGCATAAGCTGGGTCAATGCCGGTCATATGATGCCAATGCATATGGCGGGAGACCAGGTGAAAATGCCGGGACAATCCGACAAAAAAGGGCCGCCTCTGGGTATTTTGCCGGACGCTGCCTGGAAAATGGAAACCCTTGTGCTGCAACCGGGTGACGGAATAATTCTTTATACAGACGGTATTATTGAAGCCAGAAATTCTGCATCTGAAATGTTCGGGTTCAACCGCCTCAAGCGCCTTGTCCGCAGATATCCGGATGCACCGGCTACCCTGGTGCGCCAGATTGCCCGGGCTGTAGAAAATTTTTCCCAGGAGGCCGGACAAAGTGACGATCTTACCATGGTGGTATTTAGAAAAAAAAAGATCTTTGAAGACCTGGAGCCTTTGTCTGCATGGCAGAAAGTACGCATTTGATGCAAAAAGCGATGGTAGCGTAAAGGCTCCCACGGCCTTGGGGCAGGGCCCCGGAGTGACAGCAGTGTTTTGCCATGGATCTCAGTCATGAAGGCTGATTTTGGTATCAGAAAGCATATGGGCAATGGTTTCCCGGATTTTGCCGGTATGCCCCGTATCTTTTCGAAAGGTTTGTTCAATGGCTGCCATCTGGATATAAAACGGGGTCCGGTCAAAGGGAATATAGGCTTTGTCATCAAATCTGCCGGCATCACAGCCCGGTCCCCGGACAGGAGACGCATCTGCAGGCCGGGTCAACTGGTGGGGCAGCCCATGCAGCCGGCAGATCATGGGCCGGAAAAAATACAGGGTGCAGCGGCCGTCCTGATTGAGGGGACACATCAGTTTTAAAGATTTTCGGGGCATATCTTTTTGCGGCAGACTGCCGGAAAATGTCTCGCTGACATACGCAGCCGCATTTTTATGGATCTTTTTCTGCATCTTTATATCCATCCGGGAAAATCCATACTGCAGAAATGCTTTTTCCACAAAGGTATGGTGGAAAAAAAGGGAGCGGCAGCAATTGTCTTCGCACCCATTGCACTGGAACCCGTATTGTGCTGCCACCTTATCAAAAGCGGCATCCATTTTTTTGTAAAGACCGATAAGAGATGAGAAATCAAAAACTGTCATGAAGAAAACCTGTCTGTTTTCATACCAGGGGATTGGGAAGAAAAAGTCTGGCATAAATTTCCAGAGCGTACCGGTCGGTCATGCTGGCAATGACATCACATGCTGAACGCTCTATGGCATTTTTTTTAATATCCCAGGGGGCCATTTCTATTTTTTCAAGTTCCTGCTGCAAATGCTCCGGGTGACAGATAAAATGCCGGTACAATCCTGCAATGATATTTTTGGCTTTGACAAATTCATTGTGTACACCCGGAGACCGGTATACTTTTTCATAAAGAAATTTTCTTAAAATAGTCATGGCACCGAAAATATCCTGGCCCATGTCCAGGACAAATTTGCCGTTTTCGGGTCCGCTGTGGTCCACCAGGTTTTCAATCATGGTGCTGGCCCGTATGGAATGGGTTTTTCCCAGTTTTTTTATGCACACATCAGGCACCTCATCCATAGTGATAACCTTTGCCCTGAGGGCATCGTCCAAATCATGGTTCAAATAGGCCATGATGTCGGCCACCCGGACAATCCGCCCTTCAACAGTGACAGCGGTCTCTCCGGGAATGGATGGTATTATGTTGCCAAACCCCTTGGAATGCTTGAGTATGCCATCTCTGACCTCCCGGGTAAGGTTCAGTCCGGCCCCTTTGTTTTCCAGGGAGTCAACCACCCGCAGGCTTTGATAGGAATGGGAGAAATAAAGAGAATGCACTTCTGTCAGGGCGGTTTCTCCGGCATGCCCGAATGGGGTGTGGCCCAGGTCATGTCCCAGGGCCACAGCTTCTGCCAGATCTTCATTAAGCCGCATGGCACGTGCGATATTTCTTGCAATTTCAGATACTTCCAGGGTATGGGTCAGCCGGGTCCGGTAATGGTCTCCCAGAGGGGATAGAAACACCTGGGTTTTGTATTTAAGCCGCCGAAATGAGTTGGAATAGACAATGCGGTCCCTGTCCAATTGAAAGGGGGTGCGGATATTGCATGTAATTTTTTCAGCACATCGACGGGTTGCCTGTTGACTTGGGGTGCCATAACGGGATAAAAAATCACGTTCCCGGTTCTGGAAAATAGTTCTGATACTCAGATCAGTCTCAGGGCGGACGGGTTTTTTTTGCAATGCTTTCATAAATCCAATATTGCAGTTTTAACAAGATTCTATAAAATACAGTATTTTTAAAAAAAAGCAAGCAAACTCGGGCAGATGGTTTGTATGAAGCAGACATCAGGATGAAAAATATCAAGGAATACAGAACACCATGAATCATGAAGCATATATGGCGCTTGCCCTGGACCAGGCTGCAGCGGCAGCTGCCCGGGGAGAATTCCCCGTGGGCTGCGTGATTATTCAGGATGGGCAGGTGGTGGCCCGGGGGGCCAGGACCGGTACCGGCGGAAACCGGCTGATGGTCAGTGAGGTGGATCATGCGGAAATCCGTGCTCTGAAAAATCTGGAAACCTGTCAACAGCCGGTTGTGCCGGAAAACTGCACAATTTTTTGTACCATGGAGCCTTGTCTCATGTGTTACGCTGCCATCCTTTTATACGGCATAGGGACAATTGTGTATGCATTTGAAGACCCCATGGGCGGCGGCACAGGTTGTGACAGGACATCATTGACCCCCTTGTACCGGGACAGCAGGGTACGGGTGGTGGGAGGCGTTTGCCGCCAGAAAAGTCTTGATCTTTTTTTTAAATTTTTTAATAAAGAGAAAAACGTATACTGGAAAGACAGTGTTCTGGATACTTATATAAGAGAACAACAGCAATTGCAGGATAGAAACTAAATTTATCTTGCAATCGGGGTGCGCAGCTATTATAATAGCAAGGTTATGCTTGTTTGATGAAATTTATTGGGGATGATACCATAATCAGGAGGTGTGAAAATATCTAAGCAAGGAAGACAGGATCAGGCGAATGTGAACAAGGGAATCAGGGCCAGTGAGGTGCGCGTGATAGGGGCTGATGGTGAGCAGATAGGTATTATGCCTGTTTCAGAGGCATTGAGAATTGCCGGTGACCAGACCCTTGATCTGGTGGAGGTGTCTCCGGATGCAAATCCGCCGGTCTGTAAGATAATGGACCATGGAAAATTTAAATACGAGCAGACCAAGAAAAAGCAGGAAGCCAAAAGAAAACAGAAAACCACCCAGATCAAGGAAATAAAAGTACGGCCCAAAACCGATGACCATGATCTGGCAACCAAAGCCCGTCACATTGAAAAATTTATCAGCAATAACGACAAGGTGAAAATAACCCTTGTGTTCCGGGGGCGGGAGGTAATGCTCCGGGAACAGGCCAATGCGGTTTTGGAAAAAGTGGTGAAACTCACAGCGGACTTTGCCGTTGTGGAGCAGCAGCCGCGGTTTGAAGGACGCGTGATAACCATGCTGCTCGCCCCCAAATAAAATGGTTTTCCCCTGATAATAAACCTGCACCATAATTGAACCCATGATATAAAGTATGGTGGGGTATACCGCTGTTGCGGCGTATGCCACCTTCTCTATTTTTTTGTAATTTGTAATACTTTTAAGGAGAGGTATAATGCCTAAGATTAAAACAAACAGGGCTGCTGCAAAACGGTTTAAAAAAACCGGATCCGGGAAATATAAATTCAGAAAATCCCATTCCAGCCATATTTTGACAAAAAAGAGCACCAAAAGAAAACGGTCTTTACGTCTGGATCAGATGGTTGCTGAATCTGATATGAAACAAGTCAGGCGGATGCTGCCCAACAGTTAAAAACCCCCACCCGCATCTGTTCACAAAACAGAAAACTTGCGCGTAAGAATATTTTAAGGAGTTACATCATGAGAATAAAAAGAGGATTCAAGGCAAGACGGCGCAGAAACAAAGTGCTGAAACTGGCAAAAGGGTTTCGGGGCGGCAGAAGCAAATTATTCAGAACAGCTGCTGACTCTGTTGACAAGGCGTTGATGTATGCATACAGAGACAGGCGTGTCCGGAAACGTGAATTCAGAAAACTGTGGGTTGTCAGAATCAATGCCGGCGCCAGAATGAATGATCTGTCCTATTCCAGATTCATGCATGGCCTGAAACTGGCAGGTTGTGAACTGGACCGCAAAGTCCTTGCAGACCTTGCCGTTTGCGATCCTAACGGATTTTCTCAGTTGGCTTCCCAGGCAGCTGCCCGGTTGAACTAGACAACACCATTGGGGGTATTTTGCAAAATCCTATCAATGATATTGAAAATCAGGCCCTGCAGGAAATCCAAAAGGCAAAAACTTCCGAAGACCTGGAAGTGGTATCTGTTCGGTATCTGGGCAGAAAAGGCCTGCTGACCGCTTTTCTGCGCAGCATATCTTCTCTTCCTGAAGACCAGCGGCCTGCTGCCGGCAGAAATGCGAATATTCTTAAAGTACAGCTGGAAAAAGCCATTTCCCAGGCCCGGTCCGACCTGGCATCAAACCGCTTAGACCAGTCTTCGGGAATTGATGTAACCCTTCCCGGGCGAAGGCGGGGGCACGGATCTGCCCATCCTCTGACCCAGGTTCTGGATGAGATATGCGGTATTTTTATGCGCCTGGGCTTTGACATTGTGGAAGGTCCGGAAGTGGAAACCGATTATTACAATTTTGAAGCATTGAATATCCCCAGGTATCATCCGGCAAGGGACATGCAGGATACCTTTTATGTGTCTGACAACATTGTTTTAAGAACCCATACCTCTCCTTCCCAGCCCCGGACCATGGAAAAAACCGATCCACCGGTACGCATCGTTTCCGCAGGCAAAGTGTTCCGCTGTGATTCCGATCTGACCCATACCCCCATGTTCCATCAGATAGAAGGTTTGATGGTGGATGAAAATATTTCCTTCGGGGACCTTAAGGGCGTTCTGACCACCTTTGTGCACCAGTTTTTCGACCAGCAGACGGCATTGCGTTTCAGGCCCAGCTATTTTCCATTCACAGAGCCCAGTGCGGAAGTGGACATCAGGTGCGTGATGTGCAGAGGAAAAGGGTGCCGGGTGTGTTCAAAAACCGGATGGCTGGAGGTGCTTGGATCCGGTATGGTGCATCCGGCTGTGTTTGAAAATGTGGGATATGACACGGACAGATATACCGGGTTTGCCTTTGGTGTGGGCATAGAGCGAATGGCAATGCTTAAATATGGTATTGATGACATTCGAAAATATTTTGAAAATGATATGCGTTTTTTAGGGCAGTTTTAATATGAAAGTCAGTCTGAGCTGGATAAAAGAATATATCCCGGTGGACCTTGGGCCGGATGAGATCGCCTCCAGGCTCACCATGGCAGGTCTTGAAGTGGATGCGGTGGAAAACCTGTACAGCTATCTGGATAAGGTTGTGGTGGCCCGGGTTCTGGATGTGAAAAACCATCCCGGGGCAGATAAACTGACCTGCTGCACTGTAGATACAGGCAATGATGATCCGGTCCAGATTGTCTGCGGTGCCCCCAACGTACGTCAGGGAATGTTTTCCGCCTGTGCGCTGCCCGGCGCTGTGCTGCCAGGAGATCTGAACATCAAAAAAAGCAAACTCAGGGGAGAGGTTTCTGAAGGCATGCTCTGCTCTGCTGCTGAACTGCTGCTGGATTCGGATGCTTCCGGAATTATGGAAATTGCCGGAGACCATGTGCCCGGCACCCCATTGGAAAAAGCCCTGGGCATTGGTGACACCTTGTTTGAAATAGATTTGACCCCCAACCGGCCCGACTGTCTGAGTGCCATCGGCGTGGCCAGGGAGATAGGCGCCTTTACCCGGCCGGCCCAAAAGCTTGTTATACCTGATGTCACTTTTTCCGGCCGGCGTATCAGTTCGGCATCCATTCATGACCATGCACAGGTGGAGATCAGGGATCCGGAACTGTGTCCCCGGTATTCCGCAGGCATGCTCTTTGATGTGACCATCGGGCCGTCACCTTTCTGGCTGCGGCAGCGTCTGGAATCCGTGGGCTTGACTTCCATCAACAATGTGGTGGATGTCACCAATTTTGTGATGATGGAAACCGGCCAGCCCCTGCATGCCTTTGATTATGATAACCTGGCCCGGGGACGGATCGTGGTGCAGAAAGCAGGAAGTACAGCGGCATTTACCACCCTGGACAGCAAAGAGCACAAACTGGAGCCCGACATGCTCATGATCTGTGACGGTCTCAGGCCAGTTGCCCTGGCCGGGGTCATGGGTGGTGAAAATTCAGAGATTTCCCCGGGTACAACCCGGGTGTTGATAGAAAGTGCCTGTTTTAATCCGGTTTCCATCAGGCGCACTGCCAAGCGTACCGGCATAGCAACGGATGCCTCCCACCGGTTTGAACGCGGTGTTGATCCTGAAGGAACCGTATATGCCCTGAAACGGGCAATGACCCTTATGGCCGAGATCTGTGATGCCGCTATTGCCGGTGATATTATTGATGCATATCCCCTTCCTGCCGAACTTGTCCGGATTGACCTGGATCCTTGGAGATTGAATGTCCGACTG
>JAABSS010000446.1 GCA_011390235.1 Desulfotignum sp. | reverse complement strand
CCGCAGTTTGGATAATTCGCCTTCTTTTCTGGAAGGGCTCTGCTTCATGAGAATGTGGCCGACACAAAGACCGAGCACCGCATCCCCCAGAAATTCCAGCCGTTCATTGTCTGTTTCGCATAGGCGCTGGTTTTCATTCAAATAGGAACGGTGGCAAAGCGCGGTATTCAGCAGAGCACGATCTATGAATTGGTGGCCCAGATTGGTTTCAAGAATGTCGAGACGGTCATGGAGATTGCGCATGGCATCCAGGCGGTCTGTCAGGGTTTTGAAAATGGTATATGGCACCTGGATATTGTCTTTGCCACGGCCCAGCTTTACCCCTGCATTAAAGCTTCCATGAAAATCCGACCCGCCGGTCAGCAGAAGCTTTTTCTTATGGGCCAGGCTGGTAAGATACGCTGTCTGATGGGGGTTATGGTCAGTATAAAAAACCTCCACTCCCATCAGCCCGCAGGTGATCAGCACATCCAGAAGAACCTCCAGATCCCCGGTACGCGTAAATTCCAGCAGGCCGGGATGGGCCAGTACCGGAATACCGCCTGCCTCAATAATGATCTGGATGGCTTTTTTACAGGAAATCCTGCATTTTTCCACATATGCGGGTTTTCCCCTGCCGAGCCAGGTGTCAAAGGCCTGGGAAAATGAGGAGACCAATCCCTTTTCCATCATCATCCTGGCAATGTGGGGCCGTCCGATCTGATCGGTTTCAAAACGCTTCTTTATTTCCACCAGGCTGATATCCAGCCCCATCTGGTTCAATTTACCCAGAATCTCTGGATTTCGCTGTTCCCGGGACAGCTTTGCTGCTGCAAGCAGCTGGTTCAGCTTACGGTCATACAAAGAAAATCCATACCCGAGCAGATGAACACTGCCGATGGTTTCAAATTCCGGGGGCGGGTCACAGGATATTTCCACCCCGGTCATGAATTCTACCGGAAATGCATGCACCTGGTCTGTGATGTCTTTGATTCCATCAATGGAATCATGATCGGTAATGGCAATGGCTTTGATGCCCCTGTCCCTGGCAAGTTCCAGAATTTCCAGAGGAGACAGAGATCCATCCGAAGCAGTGGAATGTAGGTGAAGATCAATCAATGGATGGTCCGGTCAGATTCCCAGGGCATTCTCCATATCCTCTTCCCGGGTCTTGCATTCAATACATTGTGTGGTCACTGGTCTGGCCTTGAGACGTTCTATGGAGATCTCTTCCTCACATGTCTCACACCGCCCGAAGGTACCGTTTTCTATGCGCTCTAAGGCTTTTTTGATTTTCTTGATCAATTTATGTTCCCTGTCGCGGATCCGCAATTCAAAACTTCTTTCCGCTTCATGGGATGCCCGGTCCGTTGGGTCTGCAAAATTCTCTTTTGGCTTTGTCATGCCCGTAACCGTACTGTCTGCGTGCTTGAGCAATTCATTGAGCCTGTCTGCCAGCAGGGTATTAAAATATTCCAGATCTTCTTTCTTCATGGCTTTATCCTTCTTTTAAAGGTCCGGGAACATTAAAAGACGCTATTATAACAACATTTATTTATTTGTAAAGATATTATTGTTCGTCTGAAATATCCAGATTAAAGAGCTGGCGGGTTACATTCAGGTACAAAGAATCATCCCGGTGGGTGCCGGTATTTCTTAAAAACAGGATCGGGTCATGGATGGCCCGGGATGCAATGGCCCGGGTCATGCGGCGGATGGCAGCCCTGTCCTGTTCGGTCAAATGTTCCAGATGGGCCAGGGTTTTGTCACACTCCATTTCCACAATGGCTGTCATCTTGTCGTTGATGGCCTTGATGGTGGGAACAATGGCCAGGCTGTCCAGCCAATTTCTGAACTTGACAACCGCCTGGGCCACAAACCGCTCAGCCTTGACGGTTTCCTGCTCCCGCTGCTGGATATTGGATGCCACAATGGTCTTCAGGTCATCAATATCATAGACATAGGCATGGGACAGAGCATTGATTTTCGGATCAATATCCCTGGGCACGGCAATATCAATGAAGAACAGGGTCCTGTACTGCCGTTTTTTCATGGCCTTTTTCACCTGGTCCGCCGTTATCACGTATTGGGTGGCACCGGTGGAAGAGATGATGATGTCCACTTCTGTCAGTGCGGATTCCCGTTCTTCAAAACCCAGGGCCTGGCCCCTGAATTTTTCCGCCAAGGTTACGGCATTTTCAAAGGTCCGGTTGGCCACCAGAACCTGTTTCACATTATGGGACATGAGGTGTTCCACCGCCAGTTCCGCCATCTCCCCTGCCCCGAGCAGCAGCACGCTTTTTGCGGACAGGTCGCTGAAAATCTTATTGGCCAGCTCCACTGCGGCATAGGAGATGGAAACCGCATTGTCCCCGATCCCGGTTTCCTTGCGCACCTGCTTGGCAATGGAAAAGGCTTTGTGCATCATCCGGTTGAGCAGCACCCCTGAAGCCCCGGCTTCCACCGCAGTTCTGTAAGCTTGTTTCACCTGGCCCAGGATCTGGGGTTCCCCCACCATCATGGAATCCAGACTGGATGCCACCCGAAAAATATGGCGGACTGCCTCGTCCTGGTGAACCACGTACAGGGCTGATGCAAATTCAGACACATCTATATGTTTTTGTGCGGAAATAAAGGCAGCAACATCATCCACAGAACTGTCGCTGCCGGACACATACAAAATTTCCGTCCGGTTGCAGGTGGAAAATATCAACGCCTCTTTTATATCTGGATGCTGCTTAAGGTCTTCAAGGGCTGCCAGGGTTTCTTCCCTGGAAAAAGACAGTTTTTCCCGAAGTGCCACAGGGGCGGTTTTATGGTTTACACCAATGAGTATGATATGTGGCATGATGTTCCCGCTATTTGGTAAATTCCTGGTGGTGACCGCCCAAAAACATATTCACCCCCAGAAATGTAAAAATAATGATAGCGAATCCAACGATGGTCATAATGGCTGATTTTCTGCCCCGCCACCCCGAATACAGCCGCAGATGGATCAATACGGCGTATACCAGCCAGGCCCCCAGAGAGAAAACCTCTTTGAAATCCCAGCTCCAGAAACGGCCCCATATGGCTTTGGCATATACAAACCCGGTGATCAGCCCGAAGGTCAGCAGGAAAAAACCGGTGACAATGCAGGCATGGCTGACCAGATCCAGAAAATCAAGGGAAGGCAGCCGCTTGAAAAAAAACCCCGGGGATTTGGATTTGATGCCTTTTTCCTGGAGCAGATACAATATCCCGGCACCGCAGGCCAGACCCAGGGCCGCATCCCCTGTGAACACAAGCAGGATATGGCTGTAGAACCAGAATCCCTTGAGGATGTCATTGGGCAGCACCCGGGTATCGGGCAGTACCATAACCGCCAGCATGGTTCCGGATAAAACAATGGCGGCAAACAATCCCAGCATCTTGAGATGATATTTATACTGTACAAATAAAAACATGCCCCCAAAGGCCAGGGCCGCCATGGAAAGGCTCTGGACCAGGTTGTGGACGGGCAGACCGCCCATGGTTATGCCCATAACCACGATACCGGCAAAATGCACCAGTACCCCTGCTGTGATCAGGTAAATGGAGGCTCTGTGGGCAGGGTCTTTTTGATACACCAGGAAAAACAGGTATCCTGCCAGACTCACAAGGTAGAGCAAAAAGGCAAATTGCAGCATGGTGCCGGCTGTTTGTAATCCATTCATAATGTGTTGTGTTTATCCCTCCTGTGATGTCAGATCCTGAAAAGAAAATCCGCTGCCCAGCAAATCAAACAGGATGGTATCAATGGCAGCGATGTCTCTGGCCGCAATCAGGGCCGGCACATTTTTTTCCATCACCTGTCTGAAAACCATTCTATGGCCGTCCGGATCATGGCCGGTTGCCAGCAGTTTTTTCCGGATGGCTCTCATGAGCACCAGGAACATGGCATATTCAGGCCCGTATGTCCGGTCCAGATCCTGTCTGATTTTTCTGGCCAGGGCCGGGCTGGCCCCGCAGGTGGAAACAGCACATATCAGATCCCCCCGGCTTGAAACCGCAGGGAGAATAAAATCCCCTGCTTCAGGTGCATCCGCACTGTTGCACAACACCCCTGCCGCCCTGGCATGTTCCAGGATCTGCCGGTTCTGTTCTGCATCATTGGTGGCGGCAAATACCAGAAACATGCCATCCAGGTCCCGGGGCTGAAAAGCACGTTTTTTCAAGGCAATTCCCGGCAGTTTTTCCAGTTCTTCACACATTTTTTTTGAAACAACAGTAACCTGCGCACCGGAGCGGACAAGGGTTGTCGCCTTTCTGGTTCCCACGCCCCCACCGCCGGCCACCAGGCAGTTTTGGTCTTTGACATTCAGAAAAACCGGAAAATATTTCATTTGGCTGCCTTGTGTTCACCCTTGTTTGTACAAAACAGATACTATATATTGACAGCATGTTTTTTTCAATAACAATTCACAAGGCAGATATTTGATGATCATTGACACCCATACCCACTTATTTCCTGAAATCTTTGCACAGGACCGGTCCCGGTTTTTTGACAAGGAACCTGAATTCAGCCTGCTTTACAAAAATCCCAAAGCACAGATGGCCACCTGTGAGCAGCTGATTCAAACCATGGACCGGCATGGGGTGGATATTGCCTGCGCCAGCGGATTTCCCTGGCGCAACCCGGAACATGCCCGGGCAAACAACGACTATATCATTGGGTGTGTGAACAGATTTCCAGACAGGATCAGGGGATTGGCCTGTTTTGACCTGGAATGGAGCGGGGCCGCCAAAGAGGCGGCCCGGTGTATTGATGCCGGCCTGTCCGGGGTAGGTGAACTTGCTTTTTACCTGTCCGGCATTGACAAAAGGGCCCTGGATCTCATGAAAGATGTGATGGCGGTCTTACGGGAAAAGGGCAACCTGCCGTGCATGATCCACACCAACGAGCCTGTGGGGCATGCCTATCCCGGCAAGACCCCTGTGACACTGGAACAGATTCAACACCTGGCCCAGACATTTCCAGACAACCGGATCATCCTGGCCCACTGGGGTGGCGGCATTTTTTTTTACCATGCCATGAAAAAACAGCTCAAACAGACCTTGAAAAATATCTGGTATGACACAGCAGCATCCCCTTTTTTATATGACCCTGCCATTTATGCCATGGCAGCCCAGGCCGGTGTTCTGGAAAAAATCCTGTTGGGAACAGATTTTCCGTTGCTGCCGCCGGACCGGTACTACCGGGATCTTGCTGCATCAGGACTGAGTGAAGCCCAGCAGCAGATGGTGCTGGGCAAAAACGCCGCCCTTTTCTATGCCTGAAAACCCTGATCCTGCAACCTGTTTCCTGCAGCTGCAAGCTGCACTTGCTGTTTCTGCAATGCTGTTACCCCTGCCCCTGATCAGCAGGGGATGCATATATGAAAGGTGGTGCCTTTTCCCTTGACAGAGTCAACCGTGATACGGCCGTTGTGGTATTGAACAATATGCTTGACAATGGCAAGTCCCAAACCGGTACCCCCTTCCTGGCGGCTTCTGCCTTTGTCCACCCGGTAAAACCGGTTGAAAATTTTCGGCAGGTGCTCCTTGCTGATACCATTTCCATAATCTGTAATGGCGATATCCATCCACTGGCCTGTTTCACTGGCGGTGATGTTCACCTGTTTGTTTTCCGGACTGTATTTCACGGCATTTTCCACAAGGTTTGCAATAGCCTGTTCCATCAGAATGGGGTCCACCATGGCAGTCAGGTCATTTGGACAGTCCACATGGATCTGCATCTGTTTTTTATCTGCCATGACCCGGCAGGAGTCCACCGCATCTTCAATCAGTGTGGACAAATGGTTTTCTTCAAATTCTATTCCGGTTCCCTCCAGGCGCTCAAGCCTGGACAGTGCCAGCAGGTCATTGATCAGTTCAATCATCCGATTGACATTTTTTTCTATGATTTTTAAAAACCCGGCAGCATCTTTGCTTTTGTCTGCCACCATTTCCTGAAGGGTTTCAATGAACCCTTTTATGGTGGTCAACGGGGTTTTGAGTTCATGGGACACGTTGGCGGCAAAGTCCTTGTGCATTCTCTCCAGCCGGCGGATGCGGGTGATGTCATGGAAAATGATCAGGGTACCCATCCGCTTTTCCCTGGCATCCCACAGGGCACTGGAATGGATATTGAGGATATGGTCTCCATCCCGCTGAATGAAAATGTCATCCTCCACCGGTTCATGGGTGGAAAGGGCTTTTTGAATAAAAGTCTGGAGCTCAAAGTTCCGGGCCACCTCCAGGATGTTCCGGTGTTTCAGCTTGTCAGAGGGAAAGTTGAAAATCCTGGCAGCAGCATTGTTAATGGTGATAATCTGCTCATCATTGCCAATGGCGATGACCCCTTCCTGCATGCTGGAATGCACTGCTTCCAGCTCTTTTCGGCGGTCCAGGGAATCCTGGATCCGGTCATCGAGATTTTGCGCCATCTGGTTCATGGCCCTGGCCAGGTCCGAGAGTTCTTCGGTATCAGGCAATGCCAGGCGGTTGGACAAATTTCCCCGGGCAAATGCCTGGGCCCCCTGCTTGATATGTTCCACCGGTCTGATGATTCTGCGCGATACATACAAGGAGGCAGCAGCGGCAGCAATAACTGTGAACACAACAAACAAAAACATTTTATTGCGCATCTCGTTGATATTTTTGTCAATGGCAGAAATGGAAAACGCGGTTCTGACCACAGCTTTGACACCCCCTTCAGGTGTGATCACAGGCAGTGCAATGTACATCATGGTGTCATCCAGGGTGCTGCTGTGGCGGACGGACATGCCTTTTCCACCCTGCAGGGCTGTCTGAATCTCAGGCCTGTTTTTATGGTTTTCCATGGATTTGATCCGGGCAAAGGAATCTCCCACCACCTCTCCTGATGGCAGAATAATGGTTACCCGTGTCTGGATGGATTCACCCAGCTGCTTGCACAGGTCATCCAGTTCCCGATCCTGTCCCCTGGCCATGGCATCGGCCAGTTTCAGCTGGATCAGTCTGGCCCGGATGGTCAGTTCTTTTTCCGAGTTTTCCAGAAAAAATCGTCTTGAATGGTTTATGAAATACCAGGCTTCCAGGGAGAGAGAAACAATAATGATGATTAAAAAAAAGGGAAAAATACGCCAGATCAGTTTTTGTTTTTTCATATGGTTTTTATTTTCTCAATTAAACTGTTTGCTCTTTTTGCATAGTTCATTAATCCATTACTCCTTGAACCGGTACCCCACGCCCCTTACGGTTTCAATACGCGACGCATAGCCTTTAAGTTTTTTACGCAGTCCCACGATAATCACATCGATGCTTCTTTCTGTCACTGCATAGTTTTCTCCGTGAATGGCATCCATGATCTGGTTTCTTGTGAATACCCAGCCTTTTTTATCGGACAAAAATGACAACAGTTCAAATTCCGACAAGGTCAGGTCCACCACTTCTCCCTGGATGGTGACCACATGTTTGGCACGGTCTATGGTCATTTCTCCCACCTGGCGGATAACGGCGGGCGCGTCATCCAGCGCATGTTTCCTGCGGCGCCGCAAAATGGCACGGATCCTTGCCAGCAGCTCTTTGGGGCTGAAGGGCTTGGAAATATAATCATTGGCCCCCAGCTCCAGGCCGGTGACAATATCCGACTCCTCCCCCTTTGCTGTCAGCATGACAATGGGCAGATCCTTTGTCTGGGCAGAATTTTTCAAAAACCTGGTCACCTCCAGGCCGTCAATGCCCGGCAGCATGAGGTCCAGAACAATAAGATCCGGTAGGGAATGCCTGGCGGTCTTGATGGCCTGTTCCCCGGTGAATGCCGTGAGGATATCATATCCTTCATTTTTCAGATTGTACTTGATCAACTCAATGATGTCTTCTTCATCATCTACAATCAATATGGTTTCTCTGGCCATGTTTTTTTTCCTGTTTGACGTTTTTATGGGTGATGCAGCAAACGGACAGCCGCATAAAAGCCGGCGGCCCGGGAACAGTGCCCGAAATCAGGTATGGCGGATGATATCTCCTTCAATAAGGTAGATCACCTCTTCCGCAATATTGGTGGTATGGTCTCCGATGCGTTCAATATGCCGGGAAATCAAATACATATTGATAATCTCCGTCACCATTTCCGGATGTTCGCGGATATCGGCCTTCATGGTGCGGTAGGCATCATTTCTCATGGCATTGACTTCTTCATCCATATCCAGGACCGTATAGGCCATTTCCACATCCATGCCCACCAGGGCATCCAGGCTCAATTTGAGCATTTTGGCTGCCTGCTCCGCCATGGCGGTATAATCATATCCAAACTTATTCGGGTCATCGGAAGAGGTGATAAACCGCCTTGCAATATTGCTGGCATAATCGGCAATACGTTCCAGATCATTGTTGATCTTGATCACCGCAACAATCAGGCGCAGATCCGTTGCAACAGGCTGGTACAATGCCAGGATCTTGAGGCATTCTTCCTCCACCTCAATTTCCCGTTCATCCACTTCAAAGTCCGTGTCTATGATAAATTGCGCCAGCTGCAGGTTTTCCGTGCGCACCGCTTCAATGGATTTTTTAAAACGGTCCTCCACCAGGGCACCCAGAGAAAGAATTTCCTTTTTGATTTTATCCATAGCCCGGTGCAAATGATTTGTCATGGTTCCTCCTAATAGCAAAAAACAGCATCTGTCATGGATGCCCAACTTTTGGTCTCGGTTCTCCATGGTGCAGAATGTCATATCCAAACTGGTTTTTTATCTTTTTTGTGCTAGCATCGTATTAGAAATCTGTTACGCTACAATTAAATCTGGGAGATGAAATCCATTTGCAAAAACAGTTTGTTTCCTTTTTCATTATATACATACCTTGTAAAATAGGTTTCCATAATAGAAATTCCCCTGCCATGTTCCGTTGAAGCCGGTAATGCGAACCCCTGGTATTTTCGCCAGTCAAATCCCTTGCCCTGGTCTTCAATTTCCAGGTGAATAGAGGTATTCCCAACGATTTTTAATACAAACCTGACATCTTTTGTAAGATCATTTTTATTGCCATGGAGCACTGCATTGGTTAATGCTTCCCGCATGACAAGATTAACGGCAAACAGATAATCAGATCTGCGAAGCGCAGACAGCCGGCACAAAAGATATTTGGTAACAACCTGGCACACCGCATCAATATTTTTCAGGCAGGAAGAAAATAAAATATTGATGGCAGTGTTTGTCTGGTATATTTCAAATTTTTCAATTTTCCGGGGCATAACTGTCACACCTCTATACAAAGCACCACAATGTCATCTTCCGGGCTGTTGCTTTCAGCAGACAAATACCCTACCAATTGTCCAGGCGCATCTGCAAAGGAAAATCTCCGCAGATCCTTGAAAAGAGGCAGGAGTCTGCGGGCCCCTGCTGCCCAGTTTATTTTTTTCCCCACAGACTCCACCAGCCCGTCTGAATACACAAAAAACCGGTCTCCTTTGGATACCTTGATCCGGGATACACCAAAATGCGCGTCAGAAAACATGCCAAGAACATCCCCATGGGAAGCAACCAGGTACGCGTCCCCCTGGACCGGCAGACATGCTGCAGGGGGATGACCGGCATTGACAAGCGTCATGGTCATGGTGGACCGGTTCATATGCAGGTAACAGGCTGTCAGATATTTGCCCCCGGGCAGGATTTCTCTGAGCACGGCATTGACCATTTTCATGCTTTCTCTGGGAGAGTACAAAGGCGTGCAATTCTGTGCGAGCAGGGCTTTAACCGATGCTGTCAAATAACTGGTTTTAATATCATGCCCGGAAAAATCTGCCACAAAATACCCGGTGATGTGATCACTGATGTTCAGAATATCGTAAAAATCCCCGCCTGCCTCCTGCAGGGATTTATAATACACCCCGAACCGTGCAGCGGGATAATTTTCCGGCACAGGAAGCATGGCGGACTGGGCCTGGGTCACCTGCAGCAGTTTTGCGGCCTGATTTTGAATCAAAGAGTTGGTGGCAATGGAAAGTTTGAGATGAATCCGGACCCTGGCCAGCACCTCAAGCGGGTGAAACGGTTTGGTGATATAGTCCACTGCCCCGAGATCAAACCCCTTGAGTTTGGCATTCACATCACTGATACCGGTGAGAAAAATCACGGGAATCGGATTGGTGACCGCGTCTTCTTTTAATTTTTTGAGCACCTCAAACCCGTTTTCCCCGGGCATTTCAATATCCAGCAGAATCAGGTCAGGGTGTTTTTCTCTGGCAATGGTCCGGCCTTCCGACCCGTTACCGGCAATAAAAATCTGATACCCCTCCCTGGAAAGGGATTTTTCAATCATCTTTAAGTTCAACAGGTTGTCATCAACGGCAAGCACGGTATAGGGCTGAAATTTTTCCAT
>JAABSS010000445.1 GCA_011390235.1 Desulfotignum sp. | reverse complement strand
CCCTGCAGCCCCGGCTGCTTCTGGCGGATGAACCGGTGTCAGCCCTGGACGTCTCCATCCAGGCCCAGGTGATCAACCTGCTCCAGGACCTGCGGGGCCAGTTCGGACTCACCTATGTATTCATCTCCCACGACCTGGGCGTGGTGGAATACATCTGCGACCGGGTAGCTGTGATGTACCTGGGCCGGCTGGTGGAAACCGCCCCCAAGGAAACCTTTTACGCACATGCCTGTCACCCTTACAGCCAGGCCCTGCTGTCAGCCGCCCCCCAGCCGGTGCCCGGGGCCAAAAGCCGCCGCATCGTTCTGGAAGGGGATGTGCCCAGCCCCATCAATCCGCCGTCCGGCTGCACCTTTCACCCCCGGTGCCGCCTGGCTGAAAAGATCTGCAAAACGGTCCGGCCCGAACTCCGGGAGGTGGGCACGGGCCACCGGGCCGCCTGCCATCTCACTGCATCTACCCGTTTCAAAGAATAAGAAAGAGACTGCATTGTCCATGATGAATCATTTTCCAGGAGCAACTGCATGAAACCGTTGAAAGCTGCTGTAATCCAGGCATGTCCTGTGCTGTTCGACCGTGACAAGACTGTAAAAAAGGCCTGTGATCTCATTTATCAGGCCAGGAAGGCTGACATCATTCTCCTGCCTGAGGCATTTATCCCGGCCTATCCCAGGGGGCTTGGATTCGGCATGCGGGTGGGCAGCCGGGACGAAACGGGACGAAACCTGTGGCAGCTGTATTTTGACAACAGCATGGCGGTGCCCGGACCCCAGGTGACTGTCCTGGCCAAAGCAGCCAGGGCAGCTCAGGCATATGTATGCATTGGTGTGATCGAACAGGGCGGGGCATCCGCCCCCGGTACCCTGTACTGCACCAGCCTGTATTTCGGCCCGGACGGCACCCTGCTGGGCAAACACCGGAAACTCAAACCCACCGGTTCGGAGCGGCTGATCTGGGGGGAAGGGGACGGGTCGACCCTGCCCGTTTTCCAGACAGACATCGGCCGCATCGGCGGCCTTATTTGCTGGGAGAACTACATGCCCCTTGCCCGCATGGCCATGTACGGCCAGGGCGTGGAATTTTACCTGGCCCCCACAGCAGATTCCCGGGATGTCTGGCAGGCCACGGTGCGCCACATCGCCCTGGAAGGCCGCTGCTATGTGCTGGGCTGCAACCAGTACGTAGAAAAGACAGACTACCCCGGTGACCTGGCAGGCAGCCAAGAACTAAAAACCCAGCCAGACATTATGTGCCGGGGCGGCTCGGTCATCATCTCCCCTATGGGCGAGGTCCTGGCAGGTCCTTTGTTCGACCGGGAAGACATTCTTTACGCAGACCTGGACCGGGATGCAGTCACCCGGGCCAGGCTGGATTTTGATGTTACCGGCCACTATGCCCGGCCCGATATTTTTACCCTGACCGTCAATACGGCACCCCGGAATAGCGTGCAATTCACAACCGGCACACCTTCTGGTTGAATCCAGGGCCTCTTTCAACCGGCACCTGCCTGTTTTCATATCATGACAGAGAAGGAAATTTTTTTTGTATTATATAAAAGTATTTGTTGACAGATATACTAATGTACTAATATATTAGTTGTGACCATCGATGCGAAACAGTTTTCTTCATGGGTATGATCCGGGTTGTTAAATGCACAGGGGGCGATATATGAAAATGTCTTTGCAGTCAAATATTTACCTGTTGAGAGAGCAGGTGTATCAACATCTTCGAAAAGAATTGAAACACCAGCATATTAAACCGGGGTCATTTGTAACCATTAACCAGCTTTCCCAACAGCTGGGCATTAACCGGACTCCTCTGCGGGATGCGCTCCTGCAGCTTCAGGCAGAAGGATTTGTCACTTTTTTGCCCCAGCGGGGGATCCAGATTAATGAATTGTCCCGAAAAGACCTGGAAGATATTTATGAAATTCTGGGTGCACTGGATTCACGGGCACTGTTTACCGTATTTGACAGGATCGCTCCGGACCATATCGAAAAGATGAAACAGATCAATGAACAGATGTATGCGTGCGTGTCTCAAGAAGATTACAACCGGTATTTTGATCTGAATACCGCATTTCACAATGTATACCTGGAATTGTCTACAAACAGGATGCTGTTGTCCCAGGTGAATATTTACCGCCAGAGACTGTTTGATTTTGGTGCCAAAGGCAAATGGATAGAAAAAGTCCGTAAATTGAATTACGCAGAGCATCTCAAATTCATTGAATTGATTGAAAAAGCAGATGCCGGGATTGTTGCAGATTACATCAGGGATGTCCATTGCTGTATTAACTGGGAATAAAATGATGCCGCCAAAAAGTATAGATGAAACACCCATATTCAGAAGGCAGGTTTTTATCTGAATGTGACATTTACATAACCCAACATTATATGGAGGTAAAAATGAGACACAGCATTTTTAAAATTGTTTGTTTGCTGTCAATGTTCCTGGCACTGGCCACAAGTGTATGGGCAGCAGAAAAAAACATGGTGTTTGCATCACCCTACGGGATTACCACCCTTGACCCCAGTGTGTCCTATTCTACAGAACTCGGGTACATGGCCAATATGTACGAAACCCTGCTGAAGGTAAATCCGCCGGGCAGCAAGGAATTGTTCAGCTATGTCCTTGCAACAGGGTACACCGTTTCTCCGGATGGTCTGGAATATACCTTCACCCTTCGAAAAGGGGTAAAATTCCATGATGGTACGGATTTTACTTCCCAGGCAGTGAAATCTTCCCTTGAAAGGACCAAACAGCTTGGCAAAGGCGCCTCGTTTATCTGGTCTGACTTGAAAGAGATCCAGATTCTTGATGATTATACGGTAAAGTTGGTGCTCAGCAAGCCCGTCCCCCTGCCCCAGATTGCTGCATCAGCCTATGCATCATACATAATGAGCCCCACAGCTGCTGACAAAGACACTGCATGGTTTAACAAAGGCAATGATGCAGGATCAGGCCCGTATACCCTGAAAAATTACAAGGACGGCGAATCCTGGATGCTGGCAAAATTTGATGACTACTGGGGTGGCTGGGATGGCAGACATATTGAAAATATCCTGGTAAAATTCACCAAGGAACCGTTGACCCAGCTTCAGATGCTTCAGGCCGGCCAGGCCATGCTGGTTGGCAGAATCCCGCTGGACAGCTACAGCGCTGTTAAAAACGCGGAAAAAACAACAGTCATGTATGGACCCAGTTACCAGAATTACATGGCCTTTTTCAATACAAAACGGCCGCCGCTGGACAATGTAAAAGTGAGAAAAGCACTGGTGCATGCAATTCCGTATCAGGATATTGTCGCCATCGGTTTTAACGGAAATGCCAGCCAGGCCCGGGGCCCGGTCCCCCAGGGACAGTTTGGCGGCACCAAAGATGTCATTCAGTATACCTATAACCTTGAACTGGCAAAAAAACTGCTTGCAGAAGCCGGGCATCCGGGCGGCGGGTTTGAAATGACCCTTACATATGCCGCTGAAAATCAACAAGAAGCCCGTTTCGCACCGCTGATTCAGAGCGCGTTCAAAAAAATCGGGGTGGATGTTGAAATCAAGGCTTTGGCATGGAACACCCAGTGGTCAATGGCCAAGGAAGATCCAAAAACTGCACAGGATATTTTTCTTCTGCTCTGGTGGCCCACATACAGTGATCCATATGAAACCCTTTATTCTCTGCTCCATGATGAGAAAGACACCCCTGTATGGAACCTGGCATATTACAAAAATCCTGCCTATGACAAGCTGATCCGACAGGCCTATGAAACCACCGGTTCAGATCCTGAAAAAGCGCTGGCACTGTATGTGGAGGCCCAGAATATGATTCAAAAAGATGTCCCGGTTGCATGGGTGGTGGATGTCCGCGAAAACTGGCCCATGAACAAAAAACTGAAAGGGGTTGTAATGAATCCTGCCTATCCCCAGGTGCCCTTTTTCTATGAAATGTACATTGAATAGCCGGAAAACGCTTCCAGAGTGAACCTGTCACAGTTCCCGGACCATGCATCATCTTTTTTTTGATGCAGGTCCGGGAGGCTGTGCAATTATACAAAAAAGGCAACACCATGCTGTGGTTTCTATTCAGACGATTTGTCGGGTTGATCGCTTTGCTGATGGTTTTGAGTACCCTGGTATTCTTTTTCACCAGATCTTTGCCCGGGGATGTGGCAGCGCTGTATATCGGGGGAAACGCGAAGCCTGAACAGATCGAACGTGCCAGGGTGGAACTGGGGCTGGATAAGCCGTTGATTGTCCAGTACAAGCGGTATATGGAAAAATTGATCCGGGCGGATTTAGGCGTTTCCCTAAGAACCCATCGCCCAGTTTTCACAGATCTGATGGAAAAAATTCCCATGTCCTTTGAACTGGTTTTCTGGGCACTGTTAATCGCCGCCATTTTTGGTATATCATCCGGTGTAACAGCAGCTTATTTCCATGGCACTTATATCGATGCAACTATCAAATGGTTTTCATCGGCAGCAGTCTCTATTCCCATTTTTTTCCTGGCACTTTTGCTGCAATTGCTTTTTTTTAATTACCTGGGATGGTTTCCCCTGCAGGGACGGCTGGATTCATTTCTGGAATTTACCAATCCCATAGAAAATATCACCGGATTCAGCTTGATCGATACCCTTGTCACCGGCAATTTCAAAGCATTTTTTAATACTGCGTGGCATATGGTGCTTCCTGTAGCAGCCTTGTGTGTCGGTCCCCTGGGAATTATCGCACGACTGACCCGGTCTTCTTTGCTCGATATCATGCAGCAGGATTATATCCTGGCGGCCCGGGCATCGGGAATCAGTGAACGGTTCCTGTTTTTTTATTATGGGCTCAGGAATGCCATGTCCCCGGTATTGACCGTTATCGGACTGTCTGTGGCCATTATTCTGCTGTCCACCTTTTATGTGGAAATGATTTTTAACTGGCCGGGGATCGGATATTATTCTCTGGCTGCAATCACAAGCCTTGATTACACCGCTTTGATGGGTGTTACCCTGATGATCGGCACTGTCTATGTCATTGCAAATACAACCATGGACATTATCAGGCGGCTGGTTGATCCACGGATAAAATAAGGGGAAGCATATGGCAGTGCAGACCGATTCATTTGCAGAAATGGCACTTCAGGTAAAAAAAGACCACAGAAAGATGAAATGGTTCCAGCTCAAACGCCTGTTGCGTCGAAAAACCGCATTTCTCTCACTCATCATACTGGTCCTGGCGCTGGTGGCAGCATTGTTTGCGCCGGTTATCGCACCGTATCCTGACCAGGGTATGGGGGCTGTTAATCTGGAACACAGGCTCAAGGCCCCTGGTTCACCCTATGCCCTGGGAACCGATATCTATGGCAGGGATATGGTCAGCCGGGTTATTTTCGGTGCCAGAATTTCTCTTTTCGGCGGCATCTGCATTGTTATTTCTGCTGCATTCATCGGTGTTCCTTTGGGATTGTGGGCAGGATATAATGAAGGAATATCCGGTGCCGTCATATCACGAACCGTTGAACTGTTTTTATCCTTTCCTTCCACACTGATTGCCATGGCGATTTCGATTCTTATCGGGGCGGGCTGGTCTACAGCCATAGTTGCGTTGATTATTCCGTGGTGGCCCTGGTATACAAGGCTGGTCCAGGCGGAGGTGCTGTCCATAAAACAGACCCTTTTTGTGGAAGCGGCCCAGATGCTGGGGTATGGCAGGATGTACATCATATTCCGCCATCTGCTGCCCAATGTCATCACTCCGGTCATGGTAATGATCCTGCTGGATCTGGGACCGGCAATCATCACCATCGGCCTGTTGAGTTTTATCGGGCTGGGTACCCAGCCCCCCATGGCAGACTGGGGATTGATGGTGTGGGAAGGGGCACCCAACATTCTTTCCGAATGGTGGATTTCCGTGGTTCCGGGATGTGCCATGTTCATCGTTGTAATCGCATTCAATATTTTTGGTGATGCACTCAAAGATATGCTGGATACCAATGGATAACAGGTAAAATCCCAAATCATTGAGGAAATAACAGGTGAATACTGATACTGCAAACAAAGACAATCCACACAATCCCCACATTGGTCATGACAAAGACCCGGTCCTGCAGGTCAGGGAACTGGCGGTTGCATTCAACCTGCCCCAGGGCCGGGCAGAAATACTGGAAGGGGTCAGTTTTGACCTTTATCCCAATGAAATACTGGCCCTTGTGGGTGAAACCGGTTCAGGCAAGAGCGTGACAGCCAAATCACTATTGCATCTGATTCCGGGCCGCAATTGTGAAATCACCGGCCGTGTGCTGTTTGAGAGAGAGGATCTGCTGTCTTTGCCCCCAAAAATGCTGCAAGCCATTCGGGGGGATAAAATTTCCATGGTATTTCAAAACCCCAAATCCAGTATCAACCCCATTTTTACCCTGGGAGAACAGTTTTCCAGGCTCATCCGGCGCTATCTGCCCCACCGGATTGCCCAGATCAAACTAAAAAAGGGGTGCACCCGGAAACAGGCTGTGCAGATCATTGCCAGAGAAAAACTACATGAAGTGGGGCTCACCGATACCGAACGGTTGCTTAAACTATATGCCGCCGAGGTCAGCGGGGGCATGGCCCAGCGGTACCGGATCGCCCTGGCCCTTGTTTCCGCGCCTGAAATATTAATTGCAGATGAAGCGACCTCTGCACTGGATGTAACGGTTCAGGCCCATATTCTGAAACTGATGAAAGATCTGTGCACAACAAAAAAAACCGCTATTTTATTTATCACCCATGACCTGGGTATTGCCGCCCAGATCTGCAACCGGGTGGCTGTCATGTATGCCGGCAGGATCGTTGAAACCGCCGACACAAAAACCATATTTAAAAACCCGCTGCACCCTTATACCAGGGGGCTTCTCAAGGCGGTCCCCAAACTGGGGAAAAATGAATCTCTGGCCTTTATCCCTGGAATAGTACCGGATCTGGTGAACGCGCCAAAAGGGTGCCGTTTTTTCAGCAGATGCGATCATGCCATGGACAGGTGCCGGGAGCAGAAACCCAAAACCATGCGTGTTGAAAACAACCATGACGTATCCTGTTTTTTATACCCACAGTATCAGACAGACTAAAAAGAAATGCCAAATGAAATCATCCCTGATTGAACTGGAAAAAGTAAATACCTGGTTCCCCGGCAAAAAGAACATCCTGGGAAAACCCCGTTCCTGGATAAAGGCGGTAAGTGATGTCAGCCTGAATATTATCGAAGGCGAATGCTTAGGTCTTGTGGGGGAATCCGGTTGCGGGAAAAGTACACTGGGAAGAACTGTGTTACGCATCGCGCCGCTGCATTCAGGTGAGATCCGGTTTATGGGTGATCCCATCGGCACCCTTTCCAGCAAAGGGCTTAAACCCTACAGATCCAAAATGCAGATGGTATTTCAGGATCCCAAAGCCTCCTTAAATCCCAAAATGACCATATTTACCATTTTGAAAGAAGCCCTGGTTTTAAATGCCAGGGTTGCAAAACACGCCTATCTTGAGCAGGCGGTTGAACTGCTCCACCGGGTGGACCTCAGATCAGAACATATTTATCGGTATCCCCATGAATTTTCCGGGGGACAGCAGCAGAGAATCTGTATTGCCAGAGCCCTGGCCACCGATCCCAGATTCATTGTTTTTGATGAGGCCACCAGTGCCCTGGATGTTTCCGTACAGGCCCAGGTAATCAACCTGATGAAAAATTTGCAAAGCGCATTCAACCTTACCTATCTGTTTATCAGCCATGATTTGAGCATCATGGAACATGTGTGTTCACGGGTGGCCGTGATGTATGCCGGACAAATCGTTGAGATCCAGGACAGCCGTGCATTGTTTGACACCCCGCGGCATCCCTATACAAAATCTTTGAAAAATGCCGTTCCCGTTGCAGACCCGGAGCTGCCAAATACACTGGAAATTCTTAAGGGAGAAGTCCCCAAATTGACAGACCCGCCATCAGGATGCCATTTTCATCCGCGATGTAATTATGCAAAAAATATCTGTAGACAAAAAAGCCCCCTGAAATCCGAAACAGGTGACCACAGCTGGGTAAGATGCCATTTTCATGAGACATTATGGGCACAGGGTGCATTAATTGATAATTAAGGAGTATTTATGAGCCGTTTGCTGGGGCTGGCTGCCTGCCAGCTGGAGGTTATTCCCGGAGAGATAGAAAAAAACCTGGAAAATATGGTCAGGCAGATTGCCCTGATAAAGTATTATAGTCCGTGGGTAAGCATTGTTGTAGCATCTGAACTCATCATACAGGGATCTCCCAATTTTAACACACTGGCCCAGACGATTCCCGGACCCATTACCGATGCGTGTGCCAAAATTGCCAGAGAACACAATATCTATTTTATCCCCGGATCTTTGTATGAAAAAAAGGCGGATAAAATATATAATGCCATTCCTGTTTTTGATAACCAGGGAAATATTATTCACATATATCACAAATTATATCCGTGGCGCCCCCATGAAAAAACGGTCTCAGGGAACAAAACCCTGGTGTTTGATTTGCCGGGAAAGGCCAGAATCGGTCTGTGCAACTGTTATGACCTGTGGTTCCCGGAACTGATCAGGGATCTTGTGTTTAAAGGCGCTGAAATCATCCTTATCCCCACTGCAGCAGGCACCATGGACCGGGCCCAGGAAATAATTTTGACCCGGGCGGCGGCTATTCAGAACCAGTGTTATGTGGTGGGAATAAACGGCATCGGCATCAATGGTGTGGGATCCGGCGGCAAAGGGGAAAGCCTGATTGTTGATCCGGAGGGGAAGGTTATCCAGAAAACAGGCCAGCTTCAGGAAAACATGATCGCCATGCTTGACATGGAGGCGGTCCAGCGGTCCCGGGATTATGGCATTGCCGGCGTATCCCGTCCCCTGGCCTCTTTTTTCCATGAAAAACACCGGTTTGGTTACCAGACCCAACCCTTTGAAGAAAGCCCTGTTTATATTAAAGATAAACTTGAAGAATAAACAGAAGATGGCGGCAAAAAAAGGATGCGATCAAGCAAGCTCTGGTTTCTTCCGCTAAAAAGAGCAACTTATTGCCAATCCCTTGCCCCCGTTGATTTTCAATGACCCAAAGACTCAGTATACAGAGCCCCCCACCTCCTACTTGTCCTTGGATTCCTGCTAATGAAGACCTGGAGTCCAAAAGGGCTTTTATAACAAAATTTTCATATGCGTAATTTTCAAGCTTAGAACAGGAAAATTGAACACCTCCTGTTCTAAAAAACTGATCTTTTTTTCACATGGTTTAAATTCTGATACAATTTCCATTAGTTAAACACCTTGACATAACCCGGGGCAGCCGCGATAGTCGGCTGCAACCGGATTGTTTGCGCCCAAGCTGCAACCTCACAAGGGCGGCTGACCCGGGCCGTTGCCTCTGCGCAGCGGCCACAAAAATATCACATACAGATTTGATCAGGCATGTCGCCAGGCTTGATCCAAAGCATGGAGATGAGAACAAATTTGCCGTGTTTCCATCATTTTTTTCTTGACACCTGCCCTGCTCTTTGTTTTTATATACAGAATTGCGTTCTGTATATAAAATACTTAACAAATAAAAGACGGTGCAAATGACTGTTGAAAAAAAACCATCTGCCTACCGCTCCAACGCCCCGGCGGTGGATCAGGCCGCACAATTGCTGTTATGCCTTGGAAAACAAAATGATGCGGGCACAAGCCTGACCACCCTGTGCAAAGAGATCGGCATCCATAAGAGCAAGGGGTTTTCCATTCTCAATGCTCTGATGCAGTACGACCTGGTCACCAAGGATGACATGACAAAAACCTATTCCCTGGGACCCGCGCTTTTGCCCCTGGCACAAAAAGCCATGGAAAGAATAGATCTTGCCGCTGTTTCCAGGGTTCATCTGCAAAAACTGGCAGCAGAAACCAATGCCACGGTTCTTCTGGGGATTATCTGCCACGACCAGTTTTTCATTGCTGCCAAATACGATGGAAATGATCAATTGTCAGTGACCATAAGGCTGAATCAATCCCTGCACATTACCCACGGTGCCCACGGCAAAGCGATTTTCGCCCATCTCAATGAAAACGAGCAAAGCAGGATTTTTGATGCCGGCCAGTTGTTATTTCATGGAGAGACCAGGGATCTGGATGAAAAAGAACTGCACAAAGAATTGGCGTTCTGCCGGGAATACGGCTATGCCGTTGACAATGGCCGGCGCACCCCGGGGACCTCTGCTGTGAGCGCACCTGTTTTTGACCACCACAATGCGGATGCAGCAGCTGTCGTGGTGGTGGGCACCTATGGCCAGGAAAGGTTTGAGGCGTTTGGAACAAAGGCCGCCCATACCGCAGGTCTCATTTCCAGTCTTTGCG
>JAABSS010000444.1 GCA_011390235.1 Desulfotignum sp. | reverse complement strand
CACAAGGGTTTGCCGCTGTCAATGATACGGAACTGTCTTTCCAGGAAAAGGTGGACAAAAAAAACAACTTTTTTACCGCTGCAGGTGCCAGTTTCGGGGTGTTGATGCAGGTGCTGATTTTCGGGGTGGGTGCGGTGCTGGTGCTGATGAACGAAGCCAACCCCGGGGTGATCATTGCCGCCTCCATTATTATGGGCCGTGCCCTGGCCCCGGTCAACCAGGGCATCAGTGCCTTGAAACAGACCGCCGGGGCCAAAACCGCATTTGACGGGTTGAAACAGCTGCTGCGCCAGGCACAGGACACACCGACCAGGGGCCTGGACACCCTGGAAGGCCGCCTGGATGTGGCCGGGGTTTCCCTGCACATCAATGAGACCCCTGTGCTGGAAGATATCAACTTTGCCCTGGAACCCGGAGAGTTCATGGGCCTTGTGGGGCCCAACGGGGCCGGCAAAACATGCCTGTGCCGGCTGATTCTGGGCATGTGGGCACCCACCAAAGGAAAGGTTGCCCTGGACGGACATGATACCACCACATTGGACAATGAAAGCCTGGGCCGGTTTTTGGGGTACCTGCCCCAGCAGGTGGAGCTTTTCAGCGGCACCGTGAGTGAAAATATCGCCAGAATGGGCAAAGTGGATGACCACAAGGTGGTGGATGCGGCCCTCCTGGCAGGTGCCCATGAGGTGATACTGGGATTTGCCGGCGGATATGACACACAGATCGGTGAGTTCGGCCTTAACATTTCCGGGGGGCAGCGCCAGCGGGTGGGCCTGGCCCGGGCCCTGTACAAAAATCCCCGGCTGGTGATCCTGGATGAACCGGACGCCAACCTGGACGAGGCAGGGGACGCTGCATTGATGGCCGCACTCAAAAGGCTCAAGCAGATGGGCACCACCACCATAATGATCACCCACAAACCCCAGCTGCTGCAGGCTGTGGACAAGGTTCTGGTCCTGCAGGACGGGAAAATGACCGGTTTTGGAGACAGAACAAAGATGTTTGGACAAATGATGGAGAATAATTGATGCAAAAAAGGATGAAATTCCGGCCTGGATACTTTCTGTTCGCCGCTGTTTTCAGCACCTGTGCCAACCTGATCTACCTGTCAGTGCCGGTCTACATGATGGTTGTCTATGACAAGGTGTTGTTCAGCTTCAGCAGGTCCACCCTGTATACGTTGAGCCTGGGGCTGCTTATCGCCCTGCTGGCAGTGGTGTTCATGGGGTATCTGCAGCGGCGCATACTGGCCCAGGCCGGTGACCGGCTGGTGCGGGAGATGGAACCCAATGTCATGGCATCCATGTGCAAAGACATGGCCGGAACCCTGCAGAAAGGCTACACCCGTGGCCTCGGGGATCTTGAAACCGTGCGCCGTGCCGCTGCTGCCGGACAGCTGTATGCTTTTCTGGAACTGCCGTGGGTGCTGGCATACCTGGCCGTGCTTGTGATCATCCATCCGCTGGTGGGCATTCTGGCTGCTGCAGCCCTGTTTCTGGCCATTGTATTTCAGGCCCTTTTGTGGGTGACGCAAAAAAAACGGTATGCCGCGGCAGACACCGCTTCTGCCGCCAATGCCGCCTTTGCAGAGGACTGCCTGAAACAGGCCCGGCTGCTGTCCGGCATGCAGATGCTGCCGGCCCTGATCAAAATCTTTCAAAATCGGCAGAAGCCCGTCTTGTCAACCCGGTCAGGGGCTGATGCCCTGCATGCCGGCATCGGCATGGTGATCCGGCTGATCCAGGTGGCCGGGCCGGCAGTGGTGTTCGGGGCCGGGGTGTTTGTGTTTTTTGCCGAAGAGATCACCCAGGGAGAGATCCTGGCTGCAGTGGTCATCGGTGTGCGGCTGTTTTTTTTCCTGGAGCTGCGCCTGGCAGACATGACATCCGCCATTACAGCGGCAGGGGCCTATCGGCGGCTGCGCACCTTTGTGGATGTAACGCCTGAGGAGGAAAAACTCTCCCTGCCGGAACCTGCGGGAAAATTTGCCGCAGAAGGGGTCACCCTTGCCCTGGCCGGCAGGCCCGTACTCTTCAATATCTCATTTGACCTGGCCCCCGGGGAGATGCTGGGGATTCTGGGGCCTTCCTCGGCCGGCAAAACCAGCCTGTGCCGGGTGCTGCTGGGGATCTGGACCCCGTCCGGTGGTAAAATCCGGCTGGACGGCGCGGAAATCCGCCAGTGGCCGGAACAGGACCTGGGCAGATATACAGGGTATCTGCCCCAGAAACCCACACTGTTTCCTGTGAGCGTGGCACAGAACATTGCCCGCCTCCAGGACCCGGACCCGGACAAGGTGGTGGCAGCGGCAAAAACAGCCGGTGTCCATGAGATGGTTCTCTCCCTTGCCAATGGGTATGATACCCTGGTGGAAGGGTCCGGCAGCAACCTGTCCGCCGGCCAGTGCCAGGGCATCAGCCTTGCCAGGGCATTGTATGATGACCCGAAACTGCTGGTGCTGGATGAGCCCCATACCCATCTGGATGACCAGGGGCTGCAGATGCTGCTGCACTGCCTGGAACAAGTAAAACACAGCAGAACCACCACCATTGTGGTGTCGGACCGGCCGAAGATTTTGATGCATACAGACAAGCTGTTGATGATCAAAGAGGGCAGGCCGGCCATGTACGGCCCTGCAAAAGAGGTGCTGGCACAGCTTTCTAACAGACAACCGCCCAGTCAGGCAGCAGGAGTTTAGAGATGGAAGACACAACAAAAATATTGGATACAAACCCTTGGAAATACATTGTTTCCGGCCTTTTGATAATTGCCTTTTTTTTCGGGGGGCTTGCTGTGTGGTCCTGGTTTTTCCCTTTCCAGGGGGCGGTCATCGCCCCGGGATCGGTCACGGTGTCGGGCAAGCGCAAGGTGGTGCAGCACCTGGAGGGCGGGATTGTCGACAAAATTCATGTCAGAAACGGGGACAGTGTGGAAAAAGGGGATGTGCTCATAGAACTCATCGATTCCCGGATCACTTCCAACCTGCAGCTGCTCATCAACCGGCTTAGGTTTAAAAAAGCCCAGTCCGCCAGACTCCGGGCAGAGGCAGCCATGAAATCGGCCATTACCTGGCCCCCTGAGCTTACAGCGTTGAAAGACAACAGGGAAATTATGGAGATTCTGGTCACGGAACAGCATATTTTTGATTCCCGCAGAGAGGAACTCCAGGGCAAAACCGAGCTGTACCTGTCCCAGATCAAGCAGCTGGGCAACCAGATCGAAGGGGCCAAACAGGAGCTCAAGAGTGTGGAGGAGATCATCGCCAACCTCAAAGAGGACCTGGCGAGCAAACGCCCCCTGCTCAAAGAAAAATACCTGGGCAAGACCACGATACTGGAACTGGAAAGGACCCTGTCTCAGTTTAAGGGCCGCAAAGGCAAACTCAACCAGGAGATCGCCCAGTTCCACCAGATGATCCAGGAACGCAGGCTCCAGATCCTGGACATTGAAAACCAGTACAGGGAAACATCCGTGTCCATGCTCGGGGAGGTGACAGACACCATTTTCGAGCTGGAGGAGCAGATCAAGCCCCAGCTGGATGCCAGTGAACGCCTCAAGATCCGGGCCCCCATCTCCGGGGTGGTGATCAACATGGAGGTTCATTCCGAAGACAGCGGCGTGATTCCCCCCAGGATGAACCTGTTGGAAATCGTGCCGGAAAACTCAATACTTATTGTGGAGGCACGGGTCCGGCCCCAGGATATCACCAGCGTGAAAGAGGGCCAGGACACCAAGGTGCAGCTGGCGGCATTTCAGAGGAAAAACACTCCCCCTGTCAGGGGCCGGGTCACCTATGTATCCCCGGACCTGGTGGAGGTGGAAAACCCCCAGCGGACGCAGCCCTATTATGAAACCCAGGTACAGGTGGACATGGCAGATCTTGCAGCCAAGGGGGCTTACCTGACCCCGGGTATGCCCGTGACCTGCTATATCACCACGGACGCGCGCACCGTGATCTCCTACCTGCTGGGACCGCTGCTCAAAAACATCGATACCGCCATGCGGGAGTAAGTACATGCCGCAGATCACCCATGTGTTCAAGACCTATTTTCCTGAAACCGCCGGGGGTCTGGAAGAGGCTGTCCGCCAGTGCGCTGTATATGCTGCTGCCAGGGGATTTTCCGTGCAGGTGGTCTGTGTGGGCCCCGCAGGTTATACTGTGACATCACCGGAGGGGGTCACCGCCCGGTTTTACAAAAAAACCTGGGATTATTTTTCAAACCCGTTTTCCATCTCTTTTGCCCGGGCATTTCCCGGCATCTGCCGAAACACCGACCTGCTGCATTTTCATTTTCCCTGGCCCTCAGCAGAGATCCTGTCGTTGGCCTGCCACAGAAAAACCCCGGCCCTGGTGACCTATCACTGCGACATCCACAGGGTGCGGCCCCTGAAAATGCTCTACCTGCCTCTGGTGAAACAGTTTCTCAAAAAAATGGACCGCATCTGCGTCACCTCCCGGGCCCTGTTTGACAACACCCCGTACCTGGCGCCTTTTGCACACAAGACCCGAGAGATCCCCTTGTTCATGGATGAACAGCGGTTTGCCGGCCTGGGGCCGCCGGATCCCGGCCTGACCGCATGGGCGGGGAAAAAACCGTTTGCCCTGTTTGTGGGGGTGCTGCGCTGGTACAAGGGCCTGGATATCCTGCTGGATGCCGCAAAAAAAGTGGACCATGAGATCCTTATTGCCGGCAAAGGCCCGCTGTATGAAGCACTGGATGCCAGGATCAAAAAAGAACATCTCACCCATGTCCGGCTGCTGGGGTTTCAAAGTGACCGCAACCTCAAGTGGCTGATCCAGAACGCTGCCATGGTGGTGCTGCCCTCCATCACCCCGGCCGAGGCGTTCGGCCAGATCCTGCTGGAAGGGCTGTATTTTGCCAGGCCCCTGATTTCCACCCAACTGGGCACCGGCACCAGCGTGGTGAACCGCCACGGGTATACCGGCCTTGTGGTGAAACCCGGCTGCAGCCGGTCCCTGGCAGGTGCCATGAACACCCTTTTTACCGACAAAGCCCTGCAGGACCGGTTTTCCTGCAATGCCAGGATCCATTATGCGGCCCATTTTTCTCCTGCAGTCCAGGGGGACAAATACCTGGCAGAGTATAACGCCCTGTTGCGGTCCTGACCAGATCCGGTCGGATCTGACCAGGGGTTTTTGTACAGATTTGCGCCGAATCGGTAAATGCCGGGTGTCTGCAATCTGGCATGCATATTGCTTCATCATATTGCCATGCGAATCCATGTGAAAAAAATTGTTGCCGGCCTGGCTGTTCTGCTGGCCTGCTTCATAACCCCGGCAGCAGCACAAATGTCTGCCCCGGATACCTTTGTTTTTGATCTGATCAACCAGTTCCGGGCAGCCCCGTATGCCCGTGCCCTGTCCCTGGGATATGACCCGGTATTTCTCCAGGAAAGGGGCATAGGACCGGAAACCGTTTTTGCCCCTTATGTTCCTGATGAAGCGCTGGGCCAGGCTGCTGCCGCAGCTAATGCCCAGGCAAAGAACCCGGAGACGGATGCCAAAACCATCCCCCCTGTCCGCCGCTATATGGCGGAAACCGGCAGCATGCTGACATTTTCCCACTTCATGCCCATGGAAACCGCCGGCACATTTTTTGTGGAAAACCTGTTCAAAAAAGAGCTGGACACAGGCCAGTTTGAGTTTGTCCTGTCCAATGCCTTTGCCCACGCCGGTGTCAGCGTGGATGCCGGCATGGCGGAAAACGAGATGAATGCCTGGTTTTTCACCATGACCATCGGGTCTTTTGAACGCACATCAGATATCCAGGTGCTCAATCTCATCAACCAGATCCGGGCGGAGCCGGGAATTATCCTTGCTTATATGGAACCGGATTTTGTGCAGTTGGTCCAGCAGAACCCGCATATTTACCACCTGCCCAGACTCAATTTTTATCCGATTTTCCAGAACAGCCTCCTGCACCAGTGGGCCCGGACCGATACAGAGCAGCCGGCACAAACTGATGCAGCAGACAAGGAACCTTCCTTTGACATTCTGGATATCTACCCAGGGGATTTTTTCCGGTCCGCCACTGTGGGCACTTTCTGGGAAGACTCTGCGGCTGCCCGGCCGGTGATGGAGCTGTTCTTCGCCCTGGTGCGCCAGGAACTGTCCACCTGGCCCTTCAGGGCTGTGATCTTTTCCAACCGATTCAACGAAGCAGGAACGGCCCTTTCTGTGCAAACCCTGGAAAACAGCAGTTCCGGCATCCTGTCGCTCGGGGCAGGATCAGGCGAACGGCAGATGGTTTCAGAGACCGGTATTTATCAGTCGCGCATCTACGGCATTGTGTTTTCAGACACGGACCAGGATACCCTGTATTCACCCGGAGAAGAGATGGCCGGTCATTTCGTCACTGTGTATGATGAATTCGGGAACACCGCTGTAAACGCGGTTACGGACAATGCCGGGCATTTTTCCCTGGCCCTGGATTCCGGCAGGCACTGGATTGTTACAGCCCGGGCAGGAGAGCAGACCGTCAGCCGGGCCATTCACACCGACCGGGACCTGTTTGTAAAACTGGATGTCACCCCGGCATTGCCTCTTCCCTGAGCGTTTCCTTTTTGCCGTACAACTACCTGCCCGCGGTTCTGCCATACAAACCAGCTTAATTCTTATCAGAATTGCCGTTTCAGGCGCTTTCAACTTGAACAAAAATCTGAAAAATGCTATCCCGACCCATGCTTGGAAAAAGTCTAAAAAGTGTAAATCAAAAACTTTCATATTATGCGCCTGTTTTTACTGCATGCCTGTTTTTTACTGTTGCTTTCGCCTTTGTTTTTTTCAGGGGACAGGACAGAAACTGGGACTTGCTGAACTATCATTATTACACAGGGTATGCACTGTTGAACGGGCGGCATCTCATGGATATCGCTGCCGCCAATTTCCAGTCGTTTTTGAATCCGATGATTAATATTTTTGCCTATTTATCATTGAAACATTTTCCATTTCCCTTCAGTGCCTGGTCGATATTGACAATACAGTTGCTGAGCATTCCCGCTATTGTTTTGATTGTCCGGGAAACAGGCAGAGAGCTTGGATATGATGAAATGTCATTCACACTGGTGCCTGCACTGATACTGAGTCTCATGGCCCCCCTTTGGTGGAGTGAACTTGGTACAACATTCAGTTCTTCCTGGACGGCACCACTGATTCTATGGGGACTATATCTGCTGCTTCGAAATGTTTCCAGACCGCTGTTCATGAGGATCAACCTGGCTGTATCAGGATTTCTGTTTGGGTTTGCAGCGGGATTGAAGCTGACAAACGCGCCATTTGCCGTTTCAGCGTATGTCGTGCTCCTGTATCTGATTTACGTCCAGGGTTGGCTGGAAACAGTGAAAAAATCACTTCTTTTTGTTTTTGGCGGTATCACAGGTTTCGCTGTAACGGCATGGTGGTACTGGTATCTCTGGGATGTATGGGAGAATCCGGTTTTTCCTCTGTACAACGCAATATTCAAGTCTCCTTACTATGATGTCATTAATTTCAGAGACATGCGGTGGCATTTTTCCAATATGCAGGAATTCCTTTTGTTTTTTTTTCAGACGGTTTCGGGTACCGCCAAAACCTCTGAGGTTCTATTTGCGGATGCAAGGTTTCTGATCATCGCCATACTTGTTTTTGTTGCTGTTCTGTGCAAACCTGCCAGAAGATACGGCAGGCGGACAACCGCTTTTATGGTGTTTGTATTGACTGGGTTTATATTGTGGTCTGTGATGTTTGCTTATCAGCGGTATCTGATACCCATTGAACTGCTTTTCGGACTGGTGATCTGGATACTGGTGGTGCGCATTTTTGAACAGGAGCGGGTACGTTTCATTATTTTGGCGTTACTGGTTGCCTTGTCCGGTTGCATGGTCAAGATACCGGACTGGGGGCATGCCGATGTGCCGGCGGGCAGCAGAAATCCATTTTCAGTTGAAATGAATGACGTGATTTCAGGTACCCCCGGCCGGTATATCGTGGTGAGAAATTCTATACCCATATCCTATGTCCTGCCGTCTTTTCATCCGGAAAGCATCTTTTACGGGGTTGATTTTTCAAAAAAAGTCGATGAGATGATTACGGAAGCCATAGCCGGTCCTTCCCATCTGCCCTTGCGGATACTGGCTTTGTCGCGAGATGCCCATACTTTTCCGGAACGGCTCAGGTCCGCTGGTTACGATCCAGCATCCTATACGCTGGACTGTAACTTTTTCAACACAGGAATCGGAAAGTATGTGGTTTGCGAAGTGAATTTACAGACAGAACCTCATGAAAAAGGAATAATGCAATGACGCGAGCCGCTGTGATTCTACCGGCCTACAACGAAGAAAAAACAATAACCGCCACGATCCGGGAATTTTATCAGGCCATGCCGGATGCCGCCATCTGGGTAATCAATAACCGCTCCACCGATGCTACGGAAAAAACTGCCCGTGACACAATGGTACGCCTTGGATGCAACGGCGGTGTTATCAATGAAGTCCGTCCTGGTAAGGGCAATGCTGTCAGGCGTGCATTTTTGGATATCGATGCGGATATCTACATTCTTTCCGATGCTGACTCAACATATCCGGCTGAAAAAGCGCCTGCGCTTATGGCACCGGTCCTGGCTGGGGAGGCCGACATGGTGATCGGGGACCGCCATAGTGCAGGTCATTATGCTGCTGAGAAC
>JAABSS010000443.1 GCA_011390235.1 Desulfotignum sp. | reverse complement strand
GTTCCACGGTTTTGGCAACCGTCTGGTGCGCTGCCTGGTGAACAAACTGTTTCGTGCGAATCTGGTGGATATCATGAGCGGCTATCGGGTATTCAACAGGCGCTTTGTTAAAAGCTATCCGATATTGGCGGAAGGATTTGAAATCGAAACAGACATGACGCTCCATGCCCTGGATAAGCGTTTCAGAATACTCGAAATGCCGGTTGAGTATCGTGACCGCCCCCCCGGCAGTCTTTCAAAACTGAACACGTTCCGGGACGGCGCCCGTGTTCTGAGCACCATTGGAAATATATTGCGTTATTACAGACCGCTGGTATTCTTCGGGGGAGCAGCGGTTTTTTTTGCACTGCTGGGTCTGGCAGCGGGGATACCTGTGCTTGAAGAATGGATGACAGACCGTTTCATTCGGCGGGTGCCCCTGGCAGTCCTTGCCACAGGCCTGGAGATAGTTGCGATGGTATTTGCAGCCATCGGCCTTATTCTCGACTCGATCACCCACCAGGACCGGCGGGCTTTTGAACGTGAACTTTTGTGTCTTGGAAAAAATGATCATAAAGGAACTGACTGACGTGTCCTGTAATTCATCCAGACGCAAATTATATCGGTTTGCGCTGGTTGGTGGATGCGGATTTTGTGTTGATGGTGGGATGCTTACCCTTCTTACAGCTTATGGCTGGGAGATTCTCCCGGCCCGTGGCTGTTCATTTTCCCTGGCTGTCAGCGTTACATGGATATTGAACCGGCTCTGGACATTTGATGCCGTAAAACGGATCAGTTTGCAAAGGGAGTATGCCTTTTATTTTGTTACCCAGATGACAGGTGCCGGCATCAATCTTTTCATATTTTTTGCCTTGATTAAAATACATCCTTTATTGCGAGGCACACCTTTAATTCCCCTGGCAATCGGTGCAGGGGTTGCTCTGGTTTTCAACTTCATTGTTTCAAAAAAAATTATTTTTGAAAGGTAAATACGAATGGGGCAGATTGAATACACCGGACGGGACAACCTCGATGTCATGCAGCTTGCGGTCAACTATAATGCCTGTCTTCTTCGCCTGATTCTCAGGTTTGCCGTGAAAGGGGATATGGTCGTTGATTTTGGAGCCGGTAACGGGGTGTTTTCCTGTTGTGTTGCCGGGGCAGGATATCAGGTAACCTGTATAGAAACTGACCCGGTACTTTCCGCTGTTCTGGCAGACCATGGTATGACGGTTTGCAATGACTTAGGTGAGATAGAGGACCGGAGTATCGACTATATTTATTCTCTTAATGTCATTGAACATATTGCGGATGATACAGGTGTCATGGCATTATGGTATCGCAAACTGCGGCCGGGTGGAAAACTGATGGTATATGTGCCGGCCGGTCGGTTTCTATACAGCAGCATGGATTTGAAGGTTGGGCATGTGCGCCGTTACAGTAAAAAAGAACTGCTTGGGAAACTGTCCCGTGCAGGGTTTGATGTCCGGGAATCCCGCTATATTGACAGCTTAGGGGTTGCCGCAGCCTTCACATATAAACTGCTCGACACAAAAGACGGCCGGATCAATCCTGTAATGCTTACATGGTATGACCGTTGGGCTTTTCCCATCAGCAGGATGCTGGACACCATAACCCATCCAGTATGTGGGAAAAATGTTTATGCGCAGGCGGTCAAACCGGATAAAAGGCCGGGGGCACAAACACTTTGAAAAATCCTCTCCTGTCCCTTGCCTCCTGAACAGATGTCTGATACATAAAACGTTTACCCT
>JAABSS010000442.1 GCA_011390235.1 Desulfotignum sp. | reverse complement strand
GTTTAAAACAGAGCACCAGCACAATGATGGCAAAGGCCACCACCGATTTGAATTCAATGGACACATATCCGCCGAAGAGGTTTTCAATGATACCCAGCAGATAGGCAGCCGCCACGGCCCCGGGCAGAGAGGTCATGCCCCCCATGACTGCGGCGGCAAACCCCTTGAGCATGGGATCCCACATCATGAAAGGATGCATGATCACCGGAGATATCAACAGCCCGGCCGTAGCCCCCACCACCGAGGAAATCGCCCAGGTCATCATCATGATCCGGTTGGTGCGGATCCCCACAATTTTTGCCGCAACCGCATTCTGCTGGGTGGCTTTCATGGCCAGCCCCAGCCGGGTATATTTGAAAAAGAAAAACAGCAGGGTCATGAGAACCAGGGCAGATACCAGTGTCAGGACCTCCAGTTTGGAAATAAATATATCACCGATAATAAAACTGTCATAAGGACCGATGGGAAAGGGCATGGTTTTCTGCTCCGCCCCGAATTTCCAGGAAACCAGACCCAGCAGGACCATTTCCAGGCCGATGGTGATGACGATGGTGCCAAGAATGTTGGGATTTTTGGCACGTCGAAGCACGGCGAACTCCAGAAAGGCTCCCAGGAAAGCGGCAAACACCAGGGCCAGGCAGAAAGCCAGCCAGACCGGATAGCCGAAGGTGGTGAGCAGCATCATGGTGATAAAGGAGGTTACCAGGGCCATTTCTCCCTGGGCAAAGTTGGGCACCTCGGATGTCTTGTAAATAATGACCATGGCAAGGCCCATGAGGGCATAGGAACTGCCCACAGCCACACCGCTGACAACCATCTGCAAAAAATCAATCATACCCGTGCCCTTTCACATACACCATCCATTCCCTGAAGCCCCCGATGCCCAAATAACAAAAATCCCAAATAACAACAATAAGGAAAGCCTGACCCCTTGCCTGCCCCTTGCCTGATTTTTCAAAACGGCCAGGTCCGCCAGTACCTTTTGGTTCTCAGCCATACCCCGTAAAGCCCTAGGGGTTCGAACAGCATGATGGCCACCATGATGGACCCGAACACGATATACTGAATATTGGACACCCCGGTAATGGAGAACCATGACCTGGAAAGTGTTTCCAGCCAGTCTCCCAGAAAGGGGATGTTCAGGATATTTCTCAATTTCAGATCCAGCCAGCACAAAAGTCCGGCCCCCACAACAGGTCCCACCAGGGACCCCAGCCCGCCCACAACCACCATGGCCAGAAACATGATGGACATCATCAAAGTAAAGATTTCCGGTTCGATAAACCGGAGTACAAAGGCATAGAGACCGCCGCCGATGCCGGCGTAAAATGCAGACACGGCAAAGGCCAGGGTTTTGTAGAACACAATGTTCACACCCATGGTCTGGGCCGCGATATCCGCATCCCGGATGGCAATAAAGGCCCGGCCCACGCGGGTTTTAATCAGGTTTCGCATGCCCAGCAGCAAGAGCACCGTGATGCTGATCAGAAGAAAATAAAACTGCCGGTCCGTGTCAACGGACCAGGGTCCGATAACCAGGTCCGGGGCATGGAGCCCTTCCCTGCCCCCGAACAATCCAATGCGGCCGATAATCTGGGTGATGGTCAGACCAAACCCCAGGGTGGCTATGGAAAGATACGGGCCTTCCAGGCGCAGGGCAGGCAGGCCCAGCAGAAATCCGAACCCTGCTGCCACCAGTCCGGCACAGGGCAGTGCCAGAAGAAAGGGGAAACCGGCTTTGGCCATGAGAATCACGGTGCCATAGGCACCAATGGCAAAAAAGCCGGCATGTCCCAGACTGATCTGGCCGGTATATCCCACCAGCAGGTTCAGGCCGGCTGCCACAATGATATTGATGGCAATATAATTGGCCACATACACGTAATAATTGCCCACCACAAAGGGAAACACCACCAGGAAAACAAGAAGAAGGATAAGCCAGAAAAGAACCACCGGAGAAGTGACAAGCTGAACATCTTCATAATAGGTGCGCTTCATATCCATGAGCAAAAACTCCCTGCTGGAAAAACAGCTGATTGTCAGATGCGTATTTCCAGTCATATTGGTTTATTCAGGCTGCTGTCAAGATAAAAAAAACAACTGCCAGATAAAAAAATCCTGTTCCCCCATAAAATTTATACGTTTTATGGATATAAATGCTTGACGAAACACTGCGAATGTGGTTTAGCTGAATGAAAATAAACGGAGCCTTTACTAATGAATTGTGGCAAAACAGACAGATCCTATTTTTACTTCTGGTATTATTTTTACAGGAATCTGCCTGGGCTGCCATGAGATTGTCCCCCTAAACTCAAAAGCCGCAGGCAAGAACCGCCTGCGGCTTTTTTTGTTCCCAGCCAAAGGCGGCCTTTTTGATCTGCAAAAGGAAACCGCCATGAAAAAAACCTTTGACATCCATGTAAAAGAGTTCAAGCCCCTCACCCCGCCGGCAGAGATGAAGCAGGCACTGCCCCTGTCTGATGATGCGGCCCAAACCGTTATCAATGGCCGCAGGGATGTGGCAGACATTTTGACCGGCAAAGACCCGCGTCTTCTGGTTATTGCCGGACCCTGCTCCATCCATGACACCGAAGCAGCCCTGGAGTATGCCAAAAAAATGATGGCCCTTCGTCGGGAAGTTGCAGACAAGATCAATCTGATCATGCGGGTGTATTTTGAAAAACCCCGCACCACAGTGGGATGGAAAGGCCTGATAAACGACCCGTATCTGGATGCCTCCCATAATGTGAACGCAGGCCTTGAAGCTGCCAGAAAACTGCTCATTGACATCAATGACATGGGCCTGCCCACAGCCACGGAAATACTGGATCCCATCACCCCCCAGTATATTGCGGGCCTGCTCACCTGGGTGGCCATCGGTGCCAGGACCACGGAATCGCAGACCCACAGGGAGATGGCCTCGGGCCTGTCCATGCCGGTGGGATTTAAAAACAGCACTGACGGCACCCTTTCTGCAGCAGTCAATGCCATGCAGGCAGCCGGCACCTCCCAGCATTTTCTGGGCATTGATCCGGAAGGCAGGTCATCCATTGTTTCCACCACAGGCAATCCATACTGCCACATTGTTCTGCGGGGCGGAAACACCCCCAACTATGACCCGGTTTCCGTGGGCAAGGCCCAGACTCTTCTCAGAGAAAGAAACCTTATCGACAATATCATGATCGACTGCTCCCATGACAATTCCGGCCAGAAGTTCACCGGCCAGCCTTTTGTGTTCAAAAGTGCCCTGGACCAGCGCCTGGACGGCAATCCCGGCATTGTGGGGCTGATGTTGGAAAGCAACCTGTTTGAAGGCAGCCAGAAATGTCCGGGGGATGGCTGTGCCCTCAAATACGGGGTATCCATCACGGATGAGTGCATCTCCTGGGACACCACAACCAGCCTGATCAACTGTGCCCACAAGCGGCTGTGATCCGGTGTCTTTTCACTGCATGATCAGGGTTTTCACCGCCTGCATATACAGATCAAGGCCTTTTATGAAAATATCATTGTGATTGGCGCCGGGGATTTTCACCAGGGTTTTTTCCAGGGAAGGGCTTGCATCGAACAGATCCTTTCCCTGGGAAAAGGAGATGAGCTGGTCAAACTCCCCGTGGAGAACCAGCAAAGGACCTGACCAGTGTCCTATTTTTTCATGGTTTTCACACCCGGGTGTGGCATCAAACCCTGCAGCTGAAGGATCAATGCCCAGCACGTGCAACAGTTTTTCCGTATGGCTGAACCCGCTTTCAACGATCAGAAAATCGATATCAGCGGGCCGTGCCGATGCCAGTTCAATGGCGGATGCACTGCCAAGGGATCTGCCCATGACACCCAGGCTGCCGGTGAATCCGTGTTTGTGCAGCAGCTGCTGCACAAAATCCAGAATAATGTGGCAGTCCGCCATCATACGGGAGACTGTGGGAGATCCTGTGGACCGGCCATACCCCCTGTAGTCCACCACAAAAAAATTCATTCCCATCTGGTTGTACACCGGCCCGAAATCATCATAGTCGGAAACAATCTCCCCGTTGCCGTGGAAAAACAGGATATTGGGGGCTTGTTTGTCCTCCACATGAAAGCAGGCCCCGATCTGCACATGCTCATCCACAGGAATCATGAACTCATTTGGTCTGGCAGGCCCTGTCCCGCCCCCTGGCCGAGGATGGAAGATACGGGCCAGCACCGCAGGATGGTCCAGTGCGCTGTAATCACATGGTATTTTGTCTGTCATGGCATCACCTCCTGTGTGATTCATATCAGGGTTTCACTTCCCAGGCAAGGGCCGGCAGCAAAGGTCTGAATATTTGCTACAGCAGCCTGCGCTTCTACGGGGAGCCCCTGGTGGTGTCCTGTGAACGGACCGTCAGCGTCGGAGGGGGCCTGGTAAAAGATGCAGGGATGGTTTTCAACCAGAGGACGGGATGCCGCGCTTCATTGTTCGTATGTAAACCGGCCCCCGCAGACCTCGGGCCGGGCACAGGACACCACCAGGGGCGGATTTTAGGACAAGTTCTGCACAGAGCAATCAAAAACGGAAATATCCAGAACAAGGATGCTGCGCTGAATTGATTCTATCCGGTAATGAATACCCCTTGAGAAACCGGCCCGCATCTGGTAAATGATACCCTCATGAAACATGCGGTGCTCATCAATAATGCACATCTGGAAAACTTCAGTGTCAGAAACCTTGGGGCATATCTAAAATCCAGCGGATACAGGGTATCCACCATCCACCATGAAAGCAGAAAAGAAGCGGTGTTCACCCCGCTTTCAGAACAAGCCCTGTCCGTTCTGGCAGCATACTGCAAAACATGCGATCTGGTGGGAATTACCATTTTAACCACCCACCTGCTGCCCCGGGCCATACAGATCACCCGGTACCTTGAAACCCGGATCACTGCCCCCATCATCTGGGGCGGTCCCCCTGTAATTGCAGATCCGGCCTATTTTCTGCAGTTCAGCGATCTGGTATGTGCTGGAGAAGGCGAACAGGTCATGGAAAAGCTTCTGGCAGATATCTCCCCCGGCAAGATACCCGGGTTGGGATATCGGGCACCAGACAACAGGCCTGTGGTCAATCCCCTGCCCCCCATGCTGGATGTGAACCAGCTGCCCATTGCCCGGGTGGATCTGGATGACGGGTATCTGCTTACAGAATCCGGTCTGGTGTCTTTGAAAAAACATATCCCGGCAAGCCTGTCCACCTACAGTGTTCTTCTGGTCAGAGGATGCCCCTACCAGTGTGCCTACTGCCTGAACAACCGCCTTATGGCAGCGTTTCGGAAAAAAGGCCCCTATGTGCGCAAAATTGCCGTTGAACGGGTGATCCAGGAGCTGGAATGGGCCAGGGACAATATTCCCCATCTGAAACGCATCATTATCGATGATGATGATTTTTTCCTCAACTCAGAAGACAGGATCCAAAAATTTCTTGGCCGTTATATGGAAACAATCAATCTGCCGGTATTCTATATCCAGGCCAACACCCGGCAGATCACCCGGGCAAAGCTGAAAATTCTGGCAGACAGCGGCCTTACCCTGCGGTATCTGAAAATAGGGCTCCAGTCAGCCAGCCGGCGCATCAGCAAAGATATTTTCAACCGGCCCCTGGACAAAAAGGTCTATCTGGAAAAACTCATCCTGGTTGTGGACAGCAGGATCCGGGTCATGATCGATGTGATATCCGCCAATCCCTATGAAACAACACAAGACAAACACGAAGTGCTGCAATTTTACCTGAAAATCCTGAAAATCATCCTGCACCGCAGCACAGTTGACCAGCCCGTCAAAATGTATGACCACAAACTGATGTATTTTCCCGGCACCCCCCTGTATGAAAGGGCCTTGAAAGACGGGCACATCCCCTGTGATTACGTGGAAAAGGTATTGCTCAAACGCAGCACCCTGCGCCACCACCAGGAGGACATGGACAACGATGCCCTGATCGTGTGGCTTTTCAATATTGCAGCCCGGAAAAAGGCATTTTGCAAAACCGCCCATACCCTGCTCAGGATCATGGCCGTACCCCCTGTATTTTTTGCCATAACCCGTTATAACCTGGCTGGACGGTTTGGTCTTGTCCTTCGGATGCCTGTGGTGAAAAAGCTGGTGAACAAAATTCAGATCTGATCTGACTGGGACGTCTGATCTGATTAGAGCGTCTGATCTGACTGGGGCGTCTGATCCTCCTGGGGCAAAGAGATGGTAAATGTGGTGCCCCGGCGTTTTATGGAGTCCACCGCAACGGTTCCCTGGTGCTGGGCAATGATGTTTTTTGCAATGAACAGACCGAACCCTGTGCCCTTTACCTGCTTGGAGGAAAAAAACAGATCAAAAATTTTCTCCTTGGTTTCCACATCCATACCGCAGCCGTTATCTGCAATTTTTATCACCATGCTGTCCCGGGCTTTTTCCACCATAAGACTGATTTCATGATCGGTTTTTTCCTTGTCTTCCAGGCAGGCATCCACGGCATTGTCCAGAATATTGACCAGGGCGGACATCATGAATGCCGCATCTATATTCAGAATCCGGGGCGCCTGGTCTGAAACCACGTGAAATGCAATGGGCTGATGTGCCAGCTTCATTGCCATGGTCTTCTGTATATCTGCCAGAAACTTTTTTGCCGGCACCGGCTGTCGGTTCATCTGCCGGTCCTTGGAATACATCAGAATATCCATGATCATCTGCTTGATCTTGTCCACATTCTGGGCCAGCAGATCAAGGCCTTCAGATATATCTGCAAAATTTTGTTTTTTCAGGCCGGACCGGGCAATGTACAGCCCCCCGTCAAGGTTGGTGAGCAGCCCTTTGATATTGTGGGAAACCGTGCCGATCATCAGGCCCAAAGAAGACAGGTGGCTGGATAATTTAGATTTTTCCACCACCAGCATTTCCAGTTTCTGGGTGTATTCCACCAGCTTCTGGTCTGCAATGAGTTTGTCCACCGCCTTGGAAACAGCCAGTTCCAGGATATCGACATTCACAGGCTTGGTAATAAAATCCGCTGCCCCGAATTTCAGGCTGGCAATGGTCAGTTCCATGTCTCCGTGCCCGGTTATCATAATCACCTGGGTATCAGGTGCGAGCTGTTTCACCTGTTTGAGCAGTTCAATCCCCCCCATGACCGGCATTTTAATGTCTGTTATCACAATGGACGGCTGTTTTTCTTCAAACAGCTCAAGGGCAACTTTGCCGTCTTTGGCCAGAAACACCTGGTAACCGATGTCAGTAAGGGTTATTTCCAGGACATCCCGGATATCATCTTCATCATCCACAACCAGGATGGCAAATTGTTTCTTGTCCATGATTTTCTCCCTGCATATCACTCATATACGATATCATCATCGGACAGGTTTTCAGGCACCGGGAAAACAATGGTAAATTTTGCCCCGCCCTGCCGTCCCCTGCCCACCCAGATATCTCCGCTGCAGTCTTTGATAATCCCATAAGAAATGGACAGGCCCAGGCCCGTGCCCTTGCCCACCTCCTTGGTGGTGAAAAACGGTTCAAACAACCGATCCTTTGTTCCCTTTTTAATCCCTGTGCCTGTGTCCTGAATCACGATTCTAACCAGGTTGTCTGTGGCATCTGTCTGGATGATAATCCGGTCATCTTCCGTGTCCATGCCGCCCTGTGCCGCCCATTTGGCTTCAATGGCATCTTTGGCATTCATGACCAGATTGATGAACACCTGTTCCAGGCGGTCCGGATCTGCCAGAATGTCAGGCAGATCCGGGTTTTTTTCCCATACCACCTGGATACCCCGGATTTTCAACTGCTGGTTGAACATCTCAAAGGTATGCTGCAGCACCTGGTTGATCCGGGTTTTTACCAGGCGGATATCGGATTTTCTGGCAAACTGCCGCATGTGCTGGATGATTTTTTCCGCCCGGTCCACATTGGTATCTATTTTGGTAACCAGCTTATACAGAATCTCTTCCTGGATGGGCTCCTGTCTGTGGATTTTTTTCAAACAGAAACTGGAGGAGGATTTTATGACAGACAACGGCTGGTTCAGCTCATGGGCGATACCGGTGGACATCTCCCCTAAGGTGGCCATCTTGCTGGCATGGAGCAGGTGCTGTTCTGTTTCCAGGCGCCGGGTGATATCATTGATGGTAATCAGAAACACTTTCTCGCCGGAATAGGTTGCCGGCGCCACCCACATGTCCACATCAATCTGTTTGTTGTCCGCTTTTACATGCTTGGCCTTGGATATCTCTTTTCTGGATTTTACCTGCCCGGCCATCTCCTCTTTTTCTTCGGGCAGAAAAAAATCGGTAAAAGTTTTTTCCAGCATTTGCGACTCGGAAAATTTATACAGTTCCAGGGCTTTGATATTGCAGTCCAAAATTTTCAAGGACTCCTGGTCCACGGCAAATACCGGATTGGATATGTTGTTGAAAATGGCATGGTATTTTTCTTCGGATTTCTGCAGATCTTTTTCCAGGTGCCGGCGCCGGGTGATATCAATACTCATTTCCATGCCTGCCACGATGTTGCCGTCTGCATCCTTGATAGGGGCAGTGATAAAAATCCAGTGTTTTTTTTCACCCTGCCTGCCCATGCCTTCTGTTTCACCATAATGGGATCTGCCGTCCCTGAAGGTTTTTTCCACCGGACAGTCTGGACATTTTTCATCCCGCCCTTTGTAGGCAGTGTAGCAGAAATCTCCGGGCCGGGGATCAAACCGTTCCTTGAACACCCGGTTATACTGAATCAGGCGAAAATTTTTGTCCTGGACGGCAATCATGCAGGGGGCATTGTCAAACAGGGCCTGGTATTCATTTTTCTGCTTTTTCAATTCCGCCTGGTGTTTGCCGATTTTCCGGCCCATCTCCTGAACCGCCTCTCCCAGAAACCCGATCTCATAGGCAGATCCGATATCGATATTGGCTTCATACTCCCCCCGGGCAATGCGGCGGGTGCCTTCCACCAGCTTGAGGATGGGTTTTTTAACAAAGGTGAGAATGATAAAGAAAATGATAAACGCGGTGACCAGGATGGTTGACAGGGCCAGTTTGAGGACCCCTTTTTCCATTTTCACCACCTGCTGGTCTATTTCCTTTAAAGACACCACCACATCCAGGGCCCCCAGGATGGTCTGGTTTTCCGGGTGAAAATGGCAGGAGCTGGTAGAGCAGCCCGGCTCGTTGCATATGGGCTGCACTATACCCAGAAGACGGTGGCCTTCAGGCGATAAAAAGATCCGGAAACGTTCACCAAGGGGCAGGTCCGACGGCGGGGGATCATTCTTGTGGCAGATATCACAGGCCACCGCTTTGATGTCGGTCACCCTGTCCATTTCGTTTTTCTGGTTGGTGAATTTTATCTGCCCGTATTTATTATATATCCGGATATTTTCAATCTCCGGCTGCCCGGCGATATTATTGATGATCTGGTTGATATCATCCCGGGAATTGCGCATCATGGCATACTGGGTACCCAGTTTGATGGAATTGCTCAGCCGGTCGGTGCTGGCCAGATGGGTTTTCATGTTCTGGGCCTTGAAACTTTTGATATTGAAAAACGCCCACAGGGATATGGACAGAATAACAGTCAGGCTGACAAAGATGATCAGCTTGAATACCAGGCTGTGGCGTATGTAGTGCAATATCTTTGTCATAAAGCCGCCCGGTTCAAAAAAGGGCTGATGTCGGACAGGTTCAAACCGCACCCGACAGATGCCGGGGACAACCCCATGGCAAGTCCCAGAAACTGGGGCAGGTAGAGCACCGGAATCGGATCGGGTTGAAAACGCTCCAGGTTCATCTGGCACATGGGACAGACCGTGACAATGGCCTGGGCTTCTGCGGCCTGTTCCACAATCCGGCCCACCAGGACCCGGCCTGTGTCAGGGTTGGTGGCAGGACTGGAAGCACCGCAGCAGGCACCGCCCATATCCCATTTCAGCACCCGGGCACCTGTGGCCTGGATCATGGCATCCATGGACCGGGGCAGCTCCGGGTCATCAAATTCCGGGAACGGCCGCAGGCACTGGCACCCGTAGTAGGGGGCGACAACCAAACCGCTCATGCAGTTGTCCGCTGCCCGGGCAATATCAGCCATATCCACATCACGGCTCAGCACATCCAGCAGGTGCCGCACCCTGAGGGAACCGCTCATGGCCAGGCCCTCGTCAGACATGACCTGGTTGACCCGGCCCAGGAGATCCGGGTCAGTTTTCACTGCCTGGCTGACTGTTTTCAGGTTCAGGTAGCAGGCACTGCAGGGTACCAGAATGTCCAGGGGCAGATCCATTTTTTCGGCCAGGGCCAGGTTGCGTGCAGGCAGCACATGGGCCAGCAAGGCATCCATGGCATGGGCAGCGGTTGCCCCGCAGCATGTCCAGTCCGTAATTTGTGTCAGTGTGCATCCCAGTGCCGCAAACAGCGCCCGGGTGGACATATCATATTCCAGAGCAGTGCCTTCCAGAGAACAGCC
>JAABSS010000454.1 GCA_011390235.1 Desulfotignum sp. | reverse complement strand
TACTGGCCCGGGAACAATTACCTGATGACCTTAAATATGTGCCGGTCATAGAAAGTGCTCTCAGACCCCATGCCAGATCCTCTGCCAATGCAGTTGGATACTGGCAGATTGTAAAAGATACAGGTCAGCGGTATGGACTGCGCATTGACACCCGGGTGGATGAACGCCGTAATATTTTCAAATCAACCCGGGCCGCTTGTTTTTATTTGAAAAAACTGTTTGATGAGTTCGATTCCTTTGTCCTGGCATTGGCTGCCTATAACATGGGGGAGCACGGGCTTGCTGTGGAAATTGATATCCAGCAGACCAGTAACTATTTTGAGTTGTATCTGCCCCTTGAAACCCAGCAGTACATGTACAAAATAATTGCTGCCAAGCTGATTCTGGAAAATCCCGCAAAATACGGATTTGATCTGGAACCTGTTGATCTGTATCCGGTTTTCACCTTTTCACAGCTCAATTTTTCATCAGATAAACAATTGCCCCTTGTTCTCATCGCAAAGGCTGCCGGTATATCTTTTAAAACCCTTAAAATCATGAATCCGGAGATCAGGGGGTATTATCTTTCACCCGGCAGGATAAGCCTGCTGGTTCCCCAGGGTTGTGAAAAAGATTTCAACGCACGGTTTGCTGATTTGTATGAACAGTGGCAAAACCGGACCCATAAAAAATTTCACATCGTAAAATCAGGGGAAAGCCTTATCAGTATAGCCAAAGAGTATGATATGTCCCTGGCTGCTTTGCTGCGGCTCAATAATATCTCTTTGAAAAAAATGATCCATCCAGGGGACAGGCTGGTGGTCAAATAGGGTGATTAATGCTGGTGTTGTGACTGGCAGTATTGTTTGAATCGTCTTTTTTGGTTTTTTGTTGTTTTTTTAAACACATCCGGTCTTCCCGAATGATGGCACAAAGTTTTGGGTTATGCAACTCCCTGCAGGTTGAGTGATTGTACAAGGGGCATTCCGGATGTTGTTTGGACATGTCGGTTCCTTATGTCAATGGGTGGTCCGGCAGATTTTTCAGGTATAACCCAATTTGCGTAAAAGTTCAACCCAAATTTCCACAAGGTCATTGGCTCAGGGTATCTTCAGAAATGGTATCTGAAGCAGGCGCTTCCGTGTCCAGTAAAGGTTCGGGCTGTGTATCTGCGGGTTCGGTTTTTTTCTTTTTGGACTGGTCATCGCTGGAAGGTGCGGAAGAAGACAAGGCAGGGTTTTCTAATTTTTGTTTCAGGTCTGTAACCGCCTCATCCAGGTTGGCTTCCAGATCGGCAAACCGCCGGGCCAGTTCTTTGCGGGTCAAGGTCTGGTTTTCTACATCCTTGATTTTTTTGTCCAGAAGGCTTATGTTTTTTTGCAGGGTCTGAAGCTCAACCATCCTGGCATCCATGGTTTCTGCAAGTGCGGATATTTTTTCTTCCAGTCCACTGATAATTTTTTCAAACGCCTCCTGATGTGTTTGGAGCGCGCTCTGAAGCGATGCATTGATTCGCTCCATCTGGGCCACGTTGGCTTTGTCCTGGTTTGCATTGTTCTGGATACGCTGATCATGTCTGTCCAAAGCCGCATCCAGTCGGCCAATGCTGGTATCCATGTCTGTTGCATCCACTTTATTAGCGATCAGTTTTGCTGCCTGGCCTTCAAGGGAGTCAAGTTTATTTTCCAGCGTCGGGAGTTTTTCATCCAGAGCAAACTGGTTTTTGGCGATTCTTACATCCAGGGCATTGAGCTTTTCTTCAGACTGGCGAAGCAGTTGTTCCACCTGATTGTTTTTTGAAATATCTGCGTCCACAACCTGGTCCTTGATGTCCAGATAAATAAAAAACAGCACCACACCAATGAATACCGGAAGCATCACCGAAATGATGGTGACCCGGTTGGACAATTTATCGATTTTCAGGGTATTGAGTTCCTGAAGATAAGAAGAAGAAGCAATGCTGTCAGTGTCTTCTTCAGACATATCAGATGCATCGCTGTGAAAGTCTTTCAGGCTCATGAAACAATTCCTCCCAACATCTTCAGAATTTGCGCCATATTATTCCCACTCAATAGTACCCGGCGGTTTTGAGGTGATATCATAGACCACCCTGTTGATATCATCCACTTCATTGATGATCCGGTTGGATATTTTGCCCAGAAGGGTGTGGGGCAGTTTTGCCCAGTCTGCGGTCATGGCATCGTTACTGGTCACAGCGCGGATGGCCACACAGTTGCCAAAGGTTCTTTTGTCCCCCATGACCCCCACACTTTTTATGGGCAAAAGCACGGCAAAAGACTGCCAGAGTTTCCGGTAAAAACCGGCTTTTCGTATTTCTTCCAGTAATATGGTGTCTGTCTGTCTCAGGATATCCAGCCGTTCAGGCGTGATATCACCCATTATTCTGATGGCAAGCCCCGGGCCTGGAAAAGGCTGGCGCCATATCAGGTCCTCATGAATTCCCAGTGTCAACCCCAGTTTTCTGACCTCATCCTTGAACAAAAGCTGCAAAGGTTCTATGAGTTTGAGCTTCATTTTTTTGGGAAGCCCGCCCACATTATGGTGGGATTTGATAATGGAAGTGGGTCCGCCAAAAGCGGATTTGGATTCAATGATATCCGGATAAAGGGTCCCCTGGCCCAAAAACCCGACCCCCGGGATTTTTTTTGCTTCCGTATCAAACACCTCGATAAACAGCCTGCCTATGATTTTTCGTTTGGTTTCCGGATCTGTCACCCCTTTGAGGGCAGCAAGAAAGGTTTGGGCGGCATCCACAAACTTGATATTCATATCCAGGTTTGCAACAAGGCGTTTTTCCAGCTGGATTTTTTCATTGTGCCGCAATAGCCCGTTGTCAACGAATATACAATACAGATTTTTCCCGATGGCCTTGTGAATAAGGGTGGCAGCCACGGATGAATCCACACCGCCTGAAAGACCCATGATAACTTTTTGACCTCCCACTGCATCCCTGATCTGGGAAATGGCACCTTCGGCAAAAGATTTCATGGTCCAGTTTTTTTCGCATTGGCATATATCAAATAAAAAATGTTTGATCATCAATGAACCATTGATTGAATGTTCCACTTCCGGGTGGAACTGGAGCCCGTAAAACTGCTTTTTGCCGTGGGCCACAGCGGCAATGGGCGTGTTTTCCGTGGAAGCGGTTATCACAAATCCCTTGGGCAGCTCTTTGGCACTGTCCCCGTGGCTCATCCAGCACTGAAAGGCTGGTTCCATATCTTTGAACAAAGGGCTGTCTGCTGTTATCTGCAGACGGGCAAATCCATATTCTCTTTTTTGGGCACGCTGGATCACTCCCCCCAGGGCATGCACCATATAATGCATGCCGTAACAGATGCCGAGTACGGGTATTCCCAGATCAAACAGGGCAGTATCCACAGACGGGCTGTTTTCTTCATAGATACTGGCAGGACCGCCTGAAAGGATGATGCCTTTGGGATTGAGTTCCTTTATTCTGTCAAGGGAGATATCTGCGGACTCCACCTGGCAATATACATTATGTTCCCTCACCCGTCTGGCAATGAGCTGATTAAACTGGGACCCAAAATCAATAACGATTATCATGTAACATTTCCCCGAGGTAATTTTTTTTTAAACTATCATATTTCCTATAAACTGGGTAAAATTGCAAGATGTTTTTATCTGGATCTTGCCAATATCCTTATATTATGATTTATTGGGCCTGTTAATCCTGATGCAGTCGAACACGTATATTTATATTTCAAAAACTTAGGAGCAATGCATGTATTTAGCATCTGATTTAAGAAAAGGGTTGAAATTTGAAATTGACGGTGAACCTTATGTTATCGTCGGATTTGAATTCAAAAAACCCGGCAAAGGCCAGTCCCTTTATAAATGCAAACTCAAGAACATGATAACCGGTGCCCAGTTTGAAAGAACCTACCGGTCAGGAGATAAATTTGAAAAAGCCGACCTGGAAGAACAGGAGATGGAATACCTGTATGCAGACAGGGATGCCTATTGTTTCATGAATACCGGCAATTATGAACAGATATTTCTCACCAGGGATCAATTGGACGACGTAATAGATCTGCTAAAGGAAAATACGGTGTGTACGGTACTGCTGCATAACCAGAAACCCATAGGCGTAACCCTGCCCAATTTCATTACCCTTACCGTCACCAAAACCGAGCCCTGGGCCAAAGGAGACACTGCCACAGGCAGCACCAAGCCCGCCACCCTTGAAACCGGATTTGAAATCCAGGTGCCGCCATTCGTCGAAGAAGGCCAGCTGGTCAAAATCGATACCCGCACCAAAGAATATGTTGAAAGGGCCAATGCATAAGCAGCACGGGGAAAACAATACCGCTCCCATCCGTCGTATCCTGGCAGTGGATAATGAAAAAAAATTCATGACCGGACTCGCCCTCACCCTCAGCCGTGCAGGATATGTGTGCAAAAAGATGGGTGAGGCCAAAACCGCATTGACATTTCTTGCTGCCGACCAAGGAAAAAAAATTGATCTGATCATTGCCGGTATGTCATTGCCTGACATGGACGGTCTTTTTTTTCTCAAAACAGTTAAAAACCAATTTGCAGATATTGCGGTCATGGTTATAACCGACCACGGCACAGCATACACCTGCATGGATATAATGGATGCCGGTGCTGCAGACGTTATATCCCGGCCATTGGACAGTGATTGTGTTCTGGCGCGGATCAGCAGGATTGCCAGAGAAAAACACCATCTGATGCAACTGCAGCAAAAAAATGCGCAAATGTCTGATTCTCTGGACCAGGCCGCTGTTCTGGCAAAGGAATCCCGGAATGCCTCCCGGGCCAAAACCTTTTTTCTGGCTTCCATGAGCCATGAGATCAGAACGCCTTTAAACAGCATTGTTGGGTATACAGACATGATGCTGGACACACCATTGAATGAAGATCAGAGATCGTTTTTACATGCTGCCCGGCTATCCTGTGATACATTGTTGTCCGTGGTTAATGATATTCTTGATTTTTCAAAGGTGACTGCAGGAAAACTGCACATGGAAATTATTGATTTTGATCCGGAAATCCTGTGTTTTGAAGCCATTGAACAGATAAGAAGCCAGGTGGATGAAACCCGGGTGGAATTATTGTGCCAAATTTCTGACCAGGTGCCTGCACAGGTGGCCGGAGATCCCCACAGGTTTCGTCAGATATTGCTGAATTTTTTGGGAAATGCGGTAAAATTCACGGACAAAGGATCCATTTCATTACACCTGAACGGCGAGGACCGGCCGGATAACCATTGCCTTTTGACTGTTTCCGTGACTGATACGGGAATAGGTATTGCCCCTGATGAACTGGACACCATATTTGAGCCCTTTATCCAGTCTGAATCAGATATTGCCCGCCGCTTCGGAGGAACCGGACTTGGACTGGCCATCAGCAAAAATATCGCCGAAAAGATGCAAGGGAATGTCTGGGCCACCTCTGTAAAAAAAAAGGGATCAACCTTTTACTTTAGCGCCTGTCTTAAAAAAACCAATAAGGAAAAAACCTCCCGGATACTTCAGATTCCCCTGGCTGGAAAAAAAATTCTGCTCAGCACCACCACCCATGAAAGCCAGGACATTTTGACCCGTGAACTGACGCTGGCCGGCATGAAACCGATTCACCATCCTTTGAAACATCTGGATACTTTTCTGAAAAATCACAGGCAAAACACATTTGATATCTGTATTGTTGATTTCGGCACAACCCTGTGCAGATCTTTTTCCGGTCAGCCCAGTATACTGGAGGGACTGCATCCGGAACAATACCCTTTTGGATGTATTGCCTGTTCGGTTCCTTTTACCGGGATTGCTGACATTTTTGAGCAGAAAGGATTCAAGGGGTTTCTTCCCAAACCCATTCGCAAATCCAGTCTGCTGGCAATGATGGCCCATGTCATGGGCATGCATATCAGTTTTGATACTGTTCCGGATATGACACCGGAAAAAATTGTCACAGTGCATACCCTTGCGGAAAACAAAAAACACGGGGTCACCATTTTGCTGGTTGAAGACAATCCCGTAAACCGTAAAATGACATCCCTCATGCTGTCTAAAGCCGGTTACACTGTGGTGACAGCTGACAACGGACAAGAGGCTGTGCACATATATACACAGTCCATTCACAGGTTTGATCTGATTTTAATGGATATCAATATGCCGGTGATGGATGGTTGTGACGCAGCCAGAAGAATCCGGGCCCATGAAGCCCGAGATGGTTCGCTGAAGCGTATTCCCATAATGGCCCTGACGGCCAGTGTGCTGGATGATTTTAAAGCCAGATGCGTGGCAGCTGGTATGGATGATTTTCTGACCAAACCCATCAAACGGGATCTGATTTTCCAGGCCATTCAAAAATGGGCCGTATGACACCTTCCTGGATGGGCCGTCATACGGCCTGTTTTTCCTTATACCCGCATTTGGGAGCAGTACATTTGAGGATTTTGCCTTCCCGCTTGGTTTGTTTTTCAACCAGAAAAGGAGAACTACACTGGGGACAGGGTTTGCCCACCGGCTTATCCCAGCTGGCAAATGTACAATTCGGGTATTGTGAACACCCGTAAAAAAGTTTCCCGCGTTTGGACCTTTTCTCAACAATCCGGCCTGTACAGCCTGGCTCCATGCAGTTTAGCCCGATATCCCGGGAAGAATTTTCAGACATTACCGATTCGGTATATTTGCAGTCAGGATAGCCGGTGCAGGCAAGAAAAAGCCCGAATCGCCCATCTTTCTGGACCATGGGTTTGCCGCATTGGGGGCAGTTTTTGACCGGGGTATTGTCCACCTGCTTTTCGACAATGGCAATATTGCCTTTTTCATCTCTGGTATAATTGCTGGTAAATGTACAGTCCGGGTAAGCAGTGCATGCCAGAAAATGTCCGTTTTTGCCGATTTTGATATTCAACGGTTTTCCACAAGAGGGGCATGTCAGATCGGTTTCTACCCCCACTCCCTTGACACTGACCATGTTTTGTCTGGCATTATCCAGGGTTTGGCTGAAGGTATCGTAAAACCGGGCCAGCAGATCAACCTCCTCCAGGCTGCCATTCTCCACATCATCCAGATTGTTTTCCATCTGGGCGGTAAATGAAACATCCAGCAGATGCGGAAAGGATGCCACCAGAAGATCATTGACTATAAACCCGAGTTCACTGGGAGCAAAATACCGTTTTACCAGTTCTACATATCCTTTGTCCTGGATAACGCTGATAATGGAGGCATAGGTGCTGGGACGGCCGATCCCGTTTTTTTCCAGTTCCTTGACCAGGGATGCCTCTGAAAACCGTGGCGGCGGTTTGGTAAAATGCTGTTTGGAAATGATTTTTTCCCGGGCCAGCGCTTCTTTTTCCCTCACATGGGGAAGCGACTGAATATCATTGCCTGGAGTGGTTTCCGGAATTTCATACAAGGCCATAAATCCGTCAAATTTCACAGTGGAGCCGCTCACGGAAAAAAGATAGTTGCCCGCCTTGATCAAAATGGCTTTCTGGTCAATGAGGGCCTGGCTCATTTGAGAGGCCACAAAGCGTTTCCAGATCAGATCATAGAGTTTGAACTGGTCTTCAGACAGATACGGTTTGAGTTTTTTCGGGGTGTTGAATACAGATGTCGGGCGGATGGCTTCATGGGCATCCTGAACCTTGTTTTTATTTTTGAAGTGCCGGGGGGTGGACAGGGCATAATCTTTGCCAAAATCCTGTAAGATAAGTGTCAAAGCTTCCTGGGCAGCTTCAGGGGCGATACGGGTGGAATCTGTTCGCATATAGGTAATCAGCCCTTCAGGCCCGTCCGTACCGATATCCACTCCTTCATATAATTGCTGGGCAACCACCATGGTTTTTTTGGCAGAAAATCTCAAACGGTTGATGGCATCCTGCTGCAGTTTGCTGGTGATAAACGGGGGCAGAGGGTTGCGCTTGACTGTCTTTTTTTTGATTTCATCCACAAAAAACGGTGCATTTTCAAGGTCTGCAACAATTTTTTTGGCCTGGGTTTCATGGGTGATTTTGGCTTTTTTCTGGCCTATTTTCACCAGGGCGGCATTAAAACAAGGGGGATTCTGGGCCATCAGGTCCGCAGTAATGGTCCAGTATTCTTCAGGGACAAACTGCCGTATTTCCCGTTCCCGGTCACAGATGATCTTTACAGCCACAGACTGCACCCGGCCGGCACTCAATCCCCGCTGCACCTTCTGCCAGAGCAGCGGGGATATCTGGTATCCCACCAGCCGGTCCAGCTTGCGGCGTGCCTGCTGTGCATCATATTTGTTCTCATCCGGTTCCAAAGGTTTTTTCAAGGCATCTTCAATGCCTTTTTTGGTCAGTTCATGAATGAGTACCCGGTGGAATCGGCGGTCTTTTTTCTTTAAAATATCCATGATGTGAAAGGCAATGGCCTCTCCTTCACGGTCCGGATCAGGGGCCAGGTAAATATCATTGCTGTCTTTGGCAATTTTTTTCAGATGGGAGATGATTCTGGCTTTATCTTTGATATTGACATATTCAGCCTTGAAATCATCGTCCACGTCAATTCCAAGTGTTTTGACCGGCAGGTCACGGATATGACCGGCACTTGCTGCCACGTTATATCCTTTTCCCACATATTTTTGCAGGGTCTTGATTTTGGTGGGTGATTCTACAATGATAAGCGGTTTGCCCAATGTTACTCCTTTACAATAGAAAAATAATTGCCTGGATGATGTTTTACAACCCCCAGTAATTCAAGTTCCAGCAGTACGGCAGATACCATACCACTGTCCATCCGGCTTGCTTCAATGATACTGTCAATATGCCGGGGATAAACTTCCAGCAAGTGCATGATTTGTTTTTTGGTAGCGTCCAGTGCCGGTTTTGATACCGATTTTTCCAACGGTATGCCAGGAACCGGTTCCTGATGAACAAGATGAGACAATTCATTGACCACATCTGTTTCATTTTCCACCAGTTTTGCTCCCTGTTTCAACAGCGAATGGGTACCCTGGCTTTTCTGGGAACGTATACTTCCCGGTACTGCGAACACTTCCCGGTTATATTCTGCTGCCAGCCGTGCCGTGATCAATGATCCGCTTTTCTTTTTTGCTTCCACCACAATTGTGCCGCAGGAAAGACCGGCAATAATCCGATTTCTAACAGGAAAATTATACGGATACGGATCTGTGTCAAGCTTAAATTCTGATATCACTGCCCCGGATTTTTGCATTCTATAAAATAATTGTTTGTTTTCTCTGGGATAAATTTTTTTCAGCCCCGACCCCAGCACTGCAATGGTATTACCGGTTGCTTCCAGTGCACCTGTATGGGCTGCTGTATCAATGCCTCTGGCCATACCGCTGACAATGCAAAATCCCATCTCTGCCAATCTGCGGGCCAGATACCGGGCAGTGTCCATTCCATAGGAAGAGGCATTGCGTGATCCCACAATGGCGATGCAGGGGGCCCGGGGATCAATACGTCCCTGGTAAGTCAAAATCGGCGGGGGGTCTGGAATAGTTTTCAGCAATTCGGGAAAGCCCGGATCATGAAGGGTTAAAATTTTGACACCAAGCGCTGTAATCTGATGCAACTCTTTTTGGGCGGCATCCGTGTATTGGTTGACCTGCAGGGAACCGGGCAGAATTTTTTTGGAAATTCCGGCAACTTTTATCCAGGCATCAGGTTTTGCAGCCAGGACCTTTTCCGGAGTCCCGAAAGCCTGGACCAACCGGTTGAAACCCTGGTTTCCCAAAAAGGGAATTTCCTTTAAGATGAACCATGGCAGGTATGTGGCGGCATCTGATTCCATATGGCCAAGGCGGTCAATCAGATGACATCAGTTTTGCCTGGGCTTTATCTGCGGCAGGTGAAAACGGGTATTTTTTCAAAACCAGTTTCAAATAATGGTTTGCCCGGTTGGTGTCATCCATGGACAGATAGCAATACCCGGTTTTCAACAAGGCATCAGGAACTTTTTCCGCAGCAGGATAGGCAGTGACCAGGTCTTTGAATACAGCTGCTGCCCGGGCATATTCTCCCTGGGAATAATGGCATTCTCCCAGCCAGTAAAGGGAATTGTCAGCCAGGCTGTGGTCCGGGTATTGCCGGGCAAAGCGTTGAAACAATCGGCCGGCAGCAGCAAAGTCATCGGCCAGCATAAGGTTTCTGGCTTTTTGGTATAGATCTGACGGGGCCGGTTTTTTTGACTGATCATTTGTATGTTCCGGTATTTCTTCCGGTTTTTCTTCCGGTTTCTGCAGCGCACCAGGCTGATTTTTTTCCGCAACAGACTGGTTTTTTTCAAGGACCGCTATTTTCTGTTCCAGACGGGTAATTTTTTCTTCCAAAGCATGAATGGCCTGGTTTCTTTGGTCCATCTGCTGTTGTATCTGTGCCAGCTGATCTTTGGTCAACCCGTCAGGATCGGTTTGCGTTATCTGGTTTTCACTTTGGGGAGAAGCTGTTTTTTTTCCAAAAAAATGGGACTTGGAACAGGACACCAGCAGAAAACTGACACAGAGCAGGGCGGTATATCTTACAATTGCTGACCGGGCCATTGGGTTTATCCTTTCCTGAAAGCGGCAAGCACAACCGGGCTTGCCACAAATATGGATGAATAGGTGCCGATGAGAACACCGATGATCATGGCAAAGGCAAAATTATGGATGATATCCCCCCCGAGAAAAAACAGGGCCAGCAGAACAATCAAGGTGGTGACGGATGTGAGAATGGTTCTGGACAACGTCTGGTTGATGCTCTTATTGAAAAGACCGGGCAGGGCGGTTTTGGAAGATTCTCCCTTGATATTTTCTCTGATTCTGTCAAATACGATGATGGTATCATTCAATGAATATCCGATAATGGTCAACAGGGCGGCAATAATCGGCAGGGAAAAATCCAGGTTGAGAATGGAAAAAATGCCCACTGTAATGAACACATCATGGATCAGGGCAATGAGCGCCCCCATGGCAAATTTGAGCCGGAGCCGCCAGAACAGAATTAGAGAGACCAAAAGAGCTCCTGTAATCAAAATCGGCATGCTGACATTGAAAACAGATAAAAAATAGACCGCTGTCATCAATGCGCCGGCAGTCACGCCGGACAGTATCCATTTGAGCTCAAACCGGCCGGAAATATAAATGGTGATGAACAACAGAGAATAAAAAATGGCCAGCAAGGCCTGTTTTTTCAGTTCATCTCCCACCTGGGGGCCAACCATTTCCACACGCCGGATTTCCGGTGTCACCCCGGTTCCCTGGAGGATGGCGGCAGAAACCGTCTGGGCCAGTCCTTTGCCCACTGTTTCCGTACTGCCGGTACGGATTAAAAATTCATGGTCCTCTGGTTGTCCAAAATCCTGAACAGACAAGTCCTTGAGATCCATACCGGCCAGGCTGTCTCTCACCTGGGTAATGGATATATCCCGGGTGAATTTTACCTGGATCAGTGCCCCGCCGGAAAAATCAATGCCGTAGTTGGGACCTTTGTGAACAATCAGCCCTATGATACTGGCAATGATGAGTATGGCGGAAAAAACAATTCCGATTTTCTGTTTCCCCAGAAAGTCTATATTGATATCAGACTTGATCAGCTGCATTATGACAATTCCTTTATATGCTCAAGGTTGAAGCGGTTTTTTTCTGTAAAATAAAATCAAAAATTGACTTTGACAGAATAAGGGCGGTAAACAGGCTGGCAACAATACCAAGCCCCAGGGTCACGGCAAAGCCCTTGACAGGACCTGTGCCGAATTGAAACAGCACAATGGCGGCAATCAAGGTGGTGACATTGGCATCCAGAATGGTCAAAGTGGCCCGGTCAAAACCGGCGTGGACTGCAGCAAGCGGTGTTTTTCCCCACCCAAGCTCTTCGCGTATCCTTTCGAAAATGATCACATTGGCATCCACTGCCATACCGATTGTCAGAATAATGCCTGCAATTCCCGGCAAAGTCAAAGTGGCCTGAAATGCAGCCAGTCCCCCGCCGATAAGAATGATGTTCATAACCAGGGCCAGGTCTGCAACCAGGCCGGCCCCCTTATAGTATATCGCCATGAACAAAAGAACCAGTATGCCCCCCGCCAGCATGGATATCATTCCCATGCGGATGGAATCCGCACCCAGGGTGGGTCCGACAGTTCTTTCCTCAATGATGGTGACCGGTGCGGGAAGAGATCCGGCCCGCAGGGCAATGGCCAGGTCTTTGGCTTCTTCCATGGTGAAATTTCCGGTAATCACGGCTTTGCCGCCGGCAATACGGTCCTGGATCACCGGTGCCGAGTACACGGTATTGTCCAGTACAATGGCCAACCTTTTTTTGATATTCTGGCCGGTGATTCTGTCAAATATATGGGCGCCTTTCCGGTTGAACGCAATACCCACCTGGGGCTGCTGAAACTGATCGAATTCCACCCGGGCATCCACCAGAAGACTGCCGTCCAGCAGTACCTGCTTTTTAATTACATGGGGAATTTTGGCGGTATTGCCGGTGACAGGATCTGTTTTGTTTTCATACAGAATCTGGCTTCCCACGGGCAAAGATCCCTGAAGGGCTGCTTGCGCGCTGACATCATCATTGACCAGCTGAAATGTCAACTGGGCGGTTTTTCCGATCAGATCCTTGGCACGTTCCGGATCATCGATACCCGGCAGCTGAAGAAGTATACGGTTTTCTCCCTGAATCCGGATGTCGGGTTCACTGACACCAAATTCATCAATCCGGTTCCGAATGGTTTCAAGGGCCTGTTCCGTGGCCATTTTGCGTATGGTTTCTTTTTCATCATCCGGCAGTCTGAGTTGAAATCTGGTGGCATCTTCACCAGAGGAGGAAGCACTTACCTTAAGGTTGGAAAATTCTTTGGAAACAATGGTCTCAAATGCATTTTTGGCATTTTTGTCGGGCAGTTCGGCCACAATGGTATTGTTTTCCTGACGGGTGATTCCCAGATGGGTGATACCATCTTTTCTGAGTTCTTTTTTCAGTTCATCAACGGTACGCTCCAGCTCGGCTTCAACCGCCTTGACGTTTTGAACCTCCAGCACCAGGTGCATACCGCCCTGCAGGTCAAGGCCCAGATTGATTTTTTTATGGGGCCAGGTATTGGTGAAGGTCGGCAGCAGAAATACAACGGCTGTGATGAGAACGCCCAAAACCAACAGGCGTTTAAAGGTAAATAGTTTCAATCTTCAGCTCTCCTGCGCAATGGATTAATTCTTTTTTTCAGATTTGACAGCTGTTTCATTGTCTGAGATCATGGCAGCCACATTACCGCGGGAAATTTTGATTTTGACCTTTTCGGCAATTTCAAGACCAATGGTTGTGTCGTCAATGGAAACAATGGTACCGTAAATACCGCCGGAAGTGATGATCCGGTTTCCTTTTTTCAGGTTTGCAATCATTTCTCTGTGTTCTTTGGCTTTTTTCTGCTGGGGCCGGATTAAAAGAAAATAAAAAATGGCAAACAGGATAATGATGGGCAGAAATCCTGCCAGTCCGCCTGCTGCCTGCCCTTCGTTGGCGCCCATTGCAAATGCTGTACTAATCAAAATAGCTCCTCCTTATAAAATATTAAAATATGGGATAAAAATAACACATGTGATTTTGAAAATTTTCAGGATTCCGGATATGGAATCCAGATGGTTCTACCGTCAAACTGAATCTGGTTAATATTGTCATAGTCAATCTCTTTGAGCAGGGCAAACACCTCATCCAGATTATATACCACGATTTTGCTCAAAGGTTCCAGCAGGTTGATATCTGTCACAATCTTCCGGTCAATCAGGCTATAGATAATAACCATGGTTTCAGAAAATTTTAAAATTTTACCCACACCGGAAGAATGTCCGCCGTTCAGGGGCTCATCTGCCTTGAACGGCACAACAATCCCTTTGGAAGAATAATATTCTTTGAGGATGTTGAAATGGATATTCCAGATATTATCTCCTGGCTGGACCACATAAATGCCATATTCTTTACTATGCTCCACAGCTGTTTCTTCTGATTCAGTGATGCGTGTTTCAAAAATTTTTTTTCTTCTGGTAAAGGCCTTTTCCAATATATCCACCATGGACACTTTTTTGTCACCCACAATAAAAGATTCATCAGACCGGATAATCATGTCCAGGCTGTTTTTGATACCCAGGGCCTGCAGCCTGTTTTCCATCATCTGATCCCGGGAAGCGGTTTTTTTCGGATCTTTGCTGTTTTTATAAGCAATTACAGGGTTTACCCGGATCTTTTTTTCCACCACACCGGCTTTGGTTTCCGAAGAACCCGTTTTTTCATGGGCATCCTGCTGCATCGTTTTTTGCGCATCATGGCCCTGGACAGTTTGTTCCTGTATATTTGCAGCGGTTTCATCAGCCATCTGATTTGAATCAGTTCCCAAAAACATATATATGGCAATCAGAGCGATAACAACAAAAACCAGGCCCATGAATATCAGGTTTTTTGTTATAACAGCCCTGTTCGCCATTTTGTTTTCCCCTGTTACAAGGTCAAAGGTGTTTTAGATACACAAAAGATGCAGCCATGTCAAGAACAGGGCGGTCCTGATTTTCAGGAGTGGCAGGTAATACGGCTCTGACCCGACACCAGTTCCGGATCAATCTCCACAGTAATAGAAACATTTCTTTTGGTTTCGATCTCAATGAGGTCCTCTCGTTTTTTATTGAGAATATAATAGGCAACTTCCCGGGGAACAAGTGCCTGTACCTGTTTGTTTTCTGTTTTCAGGGTTTTCAGGTTCAGTTCCCGCAGAATGGCAAGTCCCTGTGTTTCCACAGAGGGCGTCTGACCCCGGCCGTTGCAGTACCGGCAGGTTTCATAGCTGCCAAAGGTAATGGAATGGCGGATGCGCTGCCGGGACATTTCCAGAAGCCCGAATGCGGTGATGCCGCCCACCTTTGTTTTGGCTTTGTCTGATTTTAAATATTTTTTCAGATTTTTGGTGATATCGGCTTTGTGACGTCTTTCTTTCATATCGATGAAATCCACCACAATAAGACCGCCCATATCCCGCAGACGCAATTGCCTTGCCACCTCTTCGGCTGCCTCAAGATTGGTATGAGAGGCGGTTTCTTCAATATTGCGGCGTTTGGTGGATTTTCCGGAATTCACATCAATGGATACCAGGGCTTCTGTCTGCTCAATGACCAGAAATCCGCCTGATTTCAAGGGGACATCGCGTTTGAAGATGGAAGCAATCTGTTCTTCCAGCTGGTATTTGGTAAAAATGGGTTTTTCCCCTTTGAAAAATTTTACAATTTTTTTCTGTTTAGGGGAGATCATGGCCATGAAATCCTTGACTTCCCGGAATGTATCAGGATTATCAATAAGAATTTCTGTGATATCCGTGGTAAAATAATCCCGCAAAGATCTCACAGCCAGGCTTTGTTCTTTGTAAAGCAGCGAAGGTGCCTTGTTATCAATGGCCAGCTTGTCTATATTTTTCCATACCCGCATCAGGTATTTAAGGTCTGCTGTCAGCTGGGTTTTGGTGGCATTTTTACCGGCGGTCCTCACAATCATGCCAAATCCTTCCGGAATGTCCATGGTTTTCAGGATGCCGGCCAGCCGTTTTCTTTCTTCCTCCTCTGCAATTTTCCGGGAAACCCCCTTAGTGGTACTTCCAGGCATGAGAACCGCCAGTCTGCCGGGCAAAGAGATAAAGGTCGTGAGCATGGCCCCTTTCTGGCTGATGGGATCTTTTACCACCTGCACAATAAGTTCCTGTCCTTTTTTGATTAAATTGAACAGGGACTTGTCCCGGGTTTCCACCTCCTGGAAATAGTCCTGGTGGATTTCGTTTTTTTGTAAAAACCCGTTTTTTTCTGCGCCATAGTCCACAAAAACCGCTTGAAGGCTTTGTTCCACCCGGGTTACAATACCTTTGTAAATATTGCCCTGGGTGACTTCCTTGGCACGCGTTTCAATGTGAAACTGGTCCAGTTTGTTGTCTATGACTGCGGCGATTCTGCTGACATCGGGATCCAGTGCATTGATCAGTATTTTTCTTGTCATGTTTTTTTACTCATCTTAAAAATTGGGGTAATCCTGCCATGTCCCAACAGCATGTTTATGGTATTCTGTTGCCACGGGCAAGTAAATTATTTTTTTCCTTATGAACATCTTTCTGGAATAAATACCTTATTGGGCGTTCTATGAAAAGTCAATCTGCCGCAGGATATCATAATAGGTGAGAATCCGTTCCACATACTGCACCGGTTCCCATCCCCTTGCATACCCATGTCTGGTTTTCTGGTAAATTTCCGGTTTTGACAGCAGGGGCAGCGTTTTTTTCAATGACTGCCAGCGCAGCGGATTGAGTCCTTTCTGCCTGGCAATGGTCATGGCATCCTTGACATGGCCATATCCCACATTATAACTGGCCAGCGCAAACAGCATCCGCTGGTATTCATCTTCAATCTGATAAAATTTCTCAAACATCCGGTTCAGATATTTGATGCCGGCCTGAATACTCTGCTGTGGATTGGCGCGGTTTTTTATGCCCATTTCCCTGGCAGTTGCATGGGTAACCTGCATAAGGCCTTTCACATTGGTAAAGCTGATGGCATCTGGATCAAATCGGGATTCCTGGTACACCACCGCTGCCATCAGGCGCCAGTCAAATCCATGCTTTGCCGCCTCTTTTTTTATGATATCCTGATATCTGGGCAGATGGGTATTCATCCTTTCATGAAATGTCTTTACTTCAGATATGTCAAAATCCCTGGTATTTGTATAGTATCGTTCAATAATCTGTTTGAGTATCCCTTTTTCCTTGGCATACAAAAAGAACCGGTTGATTTCCTTGAGCATTTCCATATCATTTTTTTGCACAGCCCAGGCAAGGGATTCTTTTTCCTGAACCGGAATACCGATAGCGATGTCAGGAAAATACCGCTGATTAAGAAGGGCGACGTTGGAATCTGCAATGGTAAATTTGATTTCACGGTCATTGACCATGGCAATAAGATCTTCCGTGGGAATATTGTCATGAAGAATATAATTGACATCAATGCCTGCTGCCTTGATTTCTTTCAGCCGGGAATGATAGGACGTGTTACGGCGGACATGAATGGTCCTGTCGGCCAGATCATCAATGTTTTTGGGACCGAATATGAGACTGTGGTGAACAATCCGCTGCTGGATATTCATGTAGGGAATGGAAAAGACCGCTTTTCCAAGGTTTTCTTTGGTTATGGCCAGGCCGGCAGCAATAAAATCTCCTTTGCCCTGATCCAGATAGACAAACAGGTGGTTCCAACCCGGTGTCACAACATCCAGGTCCACATTCAAATACCGGGCAAATTCACGGGCCAGGTCATATTCAAATCCGGTGGGCGCATCCTGGTACAGATAAAAAGTATTTACTGATCGGGTGGTGATCAACCGTAATGTGCCGGTTTGTTTGATACGTTCAACCGTATTGGGATCTGTTCCAAGATTTTTGTGGTGAAGCGCAAGGACCAGGCTGATAAAGTAACAGCACAGAACCAGCAA
>JAABSS010000440.1 GCA_011390235.1 Desulfotignum sp. | reverse complement strand
GGGTGGCGCATTCCGAGCTGGCGATGTGGTACCCCACAGACCCTTTCTGCCACACAAAGGCATCAACATATTTTGCCAGGCTGTACCAGCCGCAGTAAAGGGCGGTATCAGGGCTTTCTCCTTTCTGGAATAATGCTTTGGTATCATTGAGCACCACACCCATTGGTGTTTTATCTGCCACCTTTTGTGATGCCCTGTGAATGGAGCGGTCATACAGACCATATCCGCCCAGCTCTGTGTCTCCGTGATCCTGCCACCGTGCATCAAACTATCTCAGCTTGTATACTGTCATCAATGATGCGCCTGACAATTGTGTCATCCGCCCCGTCCAGGCGGCTGACCATAATTACCTCTGATTTTTTCACAACCGGTTTGCGGTTTGCAAACCCCAGGTAATATGGATTGGGCACCCACATATTCAATGGATACGCTTTTGCTTTCACCAGCATCAATTCCGAATCAAATGATGCTGTCTTGTCCAGCCGGCGGACACGGGAGGAGATGGTCTTTTTCAACCTGGTCAGTTTTTGTTTTCTTTGCCTGATAATTTCTTCGTCTCCGGCATCAGCGTCATCTTCAGACAGCAGCTCTTCCAGGTGCGCTTTTTCAGATTCCAGGCGGTCCAGGTGTGTTTTTTCTTCACTTGTATGCCCGGGAGAGGTAATTTTCAATGGTACCCCGTACATGGTGACAACTGCCCGGATATCGGGATTGGCATCCAGTGCCCGCAAAACAGGCGGGACAACTTTTTTTTCATAGGTTTCCCTGGAACACTGCTCTTTGTCGGTAACAAACAACAACACCAGATTTTCTTCCGGGATCCGGCGCTTTGCCATGTAATAGATTGCCAGGCCATTGCTTTTTGCGGCATTCCTGTTTGCCACAACCAGAACCTCTTCCGGGGTGAGGGCTGATGCACCGGCCACTGCAAACCAAACCAAAAAAACAGTGAAGATACAGGTCAGAAAAAATAATAATCTCTTCATGGCGCCTTTCTTCTTGCTTTATACCCAATAACCCCCATGCCCTGCGGGCACAACAAATTATGAAAGTTATGAGTGGTGAGTTATGAGTATTGAGAGAAGCTAATTTGATATTTTTTTCTCACTACTCAAACCTCATATCTCACTACTTTCATATAAACGGCCATGCCCGGGCGGGCAACAGCAAAAAATGAAAGCCATTAGCCATGAGCCATGAGCTGTTAGTGCCGATAGTAACCAGCAGAAAAATTTGTAATTGTTTACTGGAAGCTGATAACTGGGTACTTAAGGCTGACGGCTTTCATATAAAAAAAGAATCAGGATGAAACATCATGATTCCTCTATACCGTAAACAAGCGGGTTTATCAAGTCAGGCAATGATCATTTCTAAGGCAATTTCCTCCAGATCCGGCATGTTGCACACCCCCTCCCGGGGATTCTGCACCGCAATTGTCAACCCCCCGGGTATCCCGGCCCGGATACAAGGCTATGCAGGGGACGGGGCACCCTGGCATATGGATGGAACCATTTACATGCAGCTGCCTGCAGGATTGGCCCCCTTTTTTTGACAATTTTCCAGCAGATTGTCGTATTGCGGCCCCAAGATTTCCCAGGAAAACTGCTGGACATGCTCACACAACGCTTTTTGCACAGGCCGACCGGCCTCAGGGTGGAAAAGATGGTATGCCAGTTTTTCCAGAAGCTGGATTTCAGATTGGTACAGAATGTCAGGGTGAAATTTTTCCGGCATGATCTCCGGATAGGACAGCCTCTGGGGCAGCAAAGGAAAGCAGCCGAACCGCACCGCTTCCACCACGGAGATGCCGAAATTTTCCTGAATGGCAGTGGAAACCACCACACTTCCCCGGGCCAGCCAGGAGTGATACGCAGCCCGGGACGGCACATACCCGAATACTTTTATCTGGTCGGCAAAGGTTTGTTTCGCCCTGTCAAATACCTCAGGATACCGGTCATACTGCTCTCCCATCACAGCCAGAGAAAACGGCACCCCTTTGTCCCGGAGTTTGCCAAGTACCCGGAAAAAAACCTCCGGCTGCTTGTCATACTCCCACCGGTGGTTCCAAATAATCAATGGCGGATCTGACGAACGCGGCGTCACAGAAACCGGTTCTGCCGAAAACCGGCAGCCTGGATACACCACCCGGGTTTTTTCTAAAATACGGTTGACCATTTGTGACGGACGGGGTGCCGGCATCTGCTTTATCAGTTTCCGGGCCTCTTTTGCAAACGCGTCCAGATGAAATGCAGAATTGAACAACACCAGGTCAGCAGCCAGGGCAGAGGTGATATTGATAAAGCCCAGCCCCACATCCGGTGTTCTTTTTTTCTCCCTGGGAGAAAGGGGATAGGACAGCTGGTTTTCATGAAAATACAATACCAGGGGCGGCCGGGAAGGGCCTGTCAGTGCCAGAAAATCTGCAACATTCATCATGTCTGTGGCAAACACCAGGTCATAGGAGGCAATATCTTTTATCTTCTGCAAAAAAGCCAGGGCCGCTCCCCGCATACGCCATTTCCAGGAACTGGCCGGCAGGGTCGCCAAGGTCACATCATGCCGGGAATGGGCTGCAAAACCTGTGGCGAAATCCTGGTGGGATCCGCCGAAGAAGGGTTCCAGAAATAGCACTTTCACTGTTGTCCACCTTTGTGTCTGTTTTTTAACTGAAAGCCGGCAGCCGTCAGTACTCAGTTATCTTCTTCCAATAAACAATTACAAATTTTTCCCTGCTGGTTACTACCAGCTACCAGCTAACGGCTAACAGCTAATGGCTTTCATGTTTGTTGTGCCCGCTCAGGGCATGGCCTTTATTCAGGCCCTGTATTACCTGTTTTATGGGGACGGGTCAACACCTGCATCCGGATCATACGGGCAATCAATCACAGGCATCCGGATCATAGGGCAATCACAGCCAGATTCGGGACCCGGTATTTTGAAAAGCCTGTTTCAAAGGTTCGTTTCTGTTGATCAAAAGACCCGTGTCGTGGGGTTGCTGCGGGTCTCACCCGTCTGCCCCGTTTGACAGTGTGTAAGGCATGCTGCGCTAAACGTCAAAAACTGCGGGCAGGTATGTCCTCACACAGTTTGACGTTCTTAACGCTTTGCATGCCTAACACACTGTAACAAACGCAGCAGAATGGGATTCGCCCCACAGCAACCCCACGACACTAGTCGCTGATGACCCCGGGCCATGGTTCTCCCTGCACAGCAAGTCCCCACCAGGGGCGGCACACGTGCGAAATCGGTCCGTCGAGAAAAAATCAGGGGGAAACCAAAATCAATCGAAAAAACCATTGCCATGGCACAGAAGAAAATTATAGTATGAATATTTGGTTTTTGCGGGATGCCCAGTCTTGAAGGCGGCGCCCATGGGTAAATGACAAAAACAGGGCAGAGTTCCTTTTGCTTCAGTTAAACGATCCTTTTGTGATAACACATCCGGAAACAGCCTATCAATCCGATGATCTTTCCATCTTCCTGAATGTCCGGGAAAACAAAGAGTATGCCAAGGTCAGCTACCCGGTGAAATACGGCATTTTTTCCCGCCTGGAGACCCGGGAAATGATACTGGAATTCAACCTGAACCATGAAATCCGGCATGCCAGATCCAAAACCCGGCACTGGCTCCATCCCTCGGAATGGCTCAAGCGCACCGTGGGCAATGACTGGATCTACTATTCCAGCGGCGGATATGCCGGGGTGTATGAGGCCATCGGTGAATATTACCTGCCCAATTTCACCTACCCCACCAATTCGCTGCTGGGGGGACGGCCCTTTGAAGAGCCGGAGGTCGCAAAAATCTATCAAAACTGGCCCGAACTTCTGGCGGCCGTGCCGGACAGCCGGCCTGACATGCCCGCACCGGTGGCTGAATGGCTCGGACAGGTGAAACACATCACAAAAGCAGACCTGGAGAATAAAGCCCAAACCCTGTTTGAGATCTGCGGTGCCAGAACCACGGTGCTCCCGCCGGATGCCAGGCATTCAGACTACAATGTGATCCCGTTGACCATTGCCGACGGATGCCTGTACAAATGCCGGTTCTGCAAGATAAAGAACAAAAAACCGTTCACCCCCCGGACCCCGGATGATATCCGGAGACAGATCCAGGCTCTGGCCGGCCTGTACAGCAACGACCTGGTAAATTACAACGCCCTTTTTTTAGGAGAACATGATGCTTTGAACGCGCCGGCAGACCTGATTGTTTATGCAGCCAGGGAAAGTTATGACCGATTCGGGTTTGCACGCAGCTACATGACCCGGCCCCGGCTGTATCTGTTCGGCAGCGTGGATTCCCTGCTCGATGCAGACCCGCACCTGTTTGAATCCCTGAACGCACTGCCCTTTGACACCTGCATCAATATCGGCCTTGAATCCTTTGATCCAGCCACCCTGGAGCTTCTGGGAAAACCCGTCACCGCCCGGCAGGTGGGTCTGGCTTTTGACAGAATGCAGTCCATCAACCAGGCCTGTGCCCGCATTGAAATGACAGGCAATTTTGTCATGGATGACCAGCTGTCCCCGGACCACACCCGGGCCGTCCTGGATCTGGTCCGGCACCGCATCACCCACGCCCTGCCCAAGGGAAGTGTGTACCTGTCCCCCCTGGCATTTGCCAGACCCTCCAGAGAAGTGCTCTATGATTTCTACCGGCTGAAGACCACCAGCCGCCTGCCCATGTTTCTGTATATTATCCAGCGGCTGTAGCCTGACGCAATGCCATATTGTGCCCCCGGTTGTTTACGGGACCGTCACAGTTTTTTCTTGAAAACCGCTGTCCGCTGCTTCAAAATCTCATCTGTACTCCCCACATTCATATACCGCAACAAAGGAGGAACAAAATGAACAAGACCGACATTCACCCGAAAATGGTATCCGGTGTCATGACCGCGTTTGCGGCGGATGCACTGGCCCTGGGCGTTCACTGGGTGTATGATGTATCCCGGATAAAGGAGCGGTACGGCCGCCTGGAAACTCTGACAGCCCCTGAAATCGCCCTGTTTCACAAAAACAGACAAAAAGGGGATTTCACCCATTACGGAGACCAGATGCTGGTGTTGCTGGAATCCCTGAGTCACTGCAACGGCTTTGACCTGGACGATTTTGCCGCCAGGTGGCAGGCCCTGTTTGATAATTATGCCGGATACCTGGACGGGGCCAGCAAAAAGACCCTGGCCGGTTTCCAGGCAGGCAGATCACCGGCGGCATGTAAAATGCCGTGGTAACACAGCCTGGAAAGCCTCACCAGGATATTGGATCTGCACTTTGTCAGGGTGTCCTTTGCATTCTGCCGAACTCCTTTTTCAGCACATGCCTGATACAAAATCACTGTATATCATAAGGCGGACCCAACGGGTATGCCACGATTATCTGCATGATTTGGTATGCCAAAGTACAGCGATTTACCGATGGCAGTTTCCTGAATTTCCACTTAGAATACTGTTCAGGATGCAGCGGTTTTCTGACTGCCGCCTGAACCAGAATCACCGGATATCCGGTTTTAGCAAACCCGAAAAAAATCTGGAGGAGCTATGCAGAAACTTTTAAAAAATTTGATCACCCTTCTGTTGCTTATGTCACTGGGTTTTCTTACGGCCAGCTGTAATACCATGCAGGGCATGGGTGAGGATATGGAAGCCGCCGGCGAAGAGATTCAAGAAACGGCCGATTGATCTCTTTTTAATCTGAAGCGGCAGAAGGCAGCTTCCCGGCCGCATTCATGCATAATGGACATGGAATCGAGCCCGATAGTATCAACCCTGGTTTCAAGATGACCAACCGCTTGATGACACATACAAAAAGGGATCTGTCATGCCCAAAACAAAAAATTGTCTATATTTCTGCATACTGGTTTTTATCCTGCTGGCAATGGGCTGCAGCACCGTCCCGATTACAGGACGCAGGCAGCTTGAACTGGTGCCCTCTGATCAACTGATGGCCATGAGTGCCGATCAGTATAGTGATTTCATGGCCAAACATGAGGTTATCACCAATACTCCTGATGCCCGAATGGTTGAACAGGTAGGCAACCGCATCACTCAGGCAGCGGAACGTTATTTCCGCGAGCACAACAAATCCGGAATGCTCCAGGAATACAAATGGGAATTCACCCTGATAAAAGACCCCAGTGCCAATGCCTGGGCCATGGCCGGCGGCAAAGTTGCAGTTTATTCGGGTATTTTAGACATCGCACAGGGAGAAAACGGTCTTGCCACCATTATGGGGCATGAAATCGCCCATGCAGTCGCACAGCACGGCAATGAAAGAATGAGCCAGTCATTATTGAATCAGCTGGGCGGTGTGGCCCTGGCAACCGCCCTTTCACAGCAGCCGGCAATGACCAGAGATTTGCTCATGACCGCCTATGGCGCCGGCACCCAGGTCGGTATTATGCTTCCTTACAGCCGGCTTCACGAAACAGAAGCCGATCAGATGGGGCTGATCTTCATGGCCATGGCCGGTTACGATCCAAGGCAGGCGGTTGATTTCTGGTCGAGGATGAAAAAGCAGGGGCAAAAAGGCGCCCCTCCGGAATTTTTAAGCACGCATCCTGCCCATGCAACACGCATCGCCCAGATAAAAGAATATCTGCCCACGGCCATGAGATATTATACCCAGAGGGATTAAAGGCCATGAAAAAATTAAACGGTGTACAAATCGGATCCGCGACAGAACAGGACTGTCTGATTGCCGGCCATCATACCCGGCCCGAAGTGCTCACAGAATTATTCCGCCTGGCCGGAAGGCCTGGATCAGGCCCTTGAAGGGAACTTAATGCTCACCTTTTTATAGTCATCCTTGTCTTTGACTGAAATTTTCAGATCCAGGCTTGATTCGCCCAGGCCAAGGGCAAATTCGCTTTTTCCCTTTTTATCCTCAAGGTGTATCATTTCCCTTACCACCTCAAAAATTTGGTCTGCAACATCCGGGCCTGGAGAGGGAAGCTTACTGTCACGGTATTCTGCGGTAACGGACACATTTCCGTCATTGGTCTTCTTTATCTTGATTTTTTTGGCATTATCATTAACCCCGTGCAAAGCTGACAACGCCAGCCACTTCAGTGCTGCTTCCAGACGGTCCTCACCGTTCGTGATTTCGGACATTTCCTTGAGTGGATCTGTGGTCGAAAAGCAGTCACATAGTTCCTGTACTTTTAAATGCAGATTCTGTACGTCTTTCATTTTGCCGAATCCTTTCTGATAAATGGTGAGAGTTTGCCTTTATGCGGGTAATCCATGTCCAAAATATAAGAAGCATTAAATAGTATGCAACCCTGGATGTTTTTTTGATCGAATAGAACAGGAAGTTATTTATGCATGATTTCAAAACCCTTTTCATTGACCTCATTTAATGGTACAACCCGGTCCATGAAACTTTTGGGCCCCATATCCCTTCACGGCGGACATTCCGGTGAATTCTGCTGCCATGCCGAAGACCGGCTGGCAGATATCATCCAGCAGTATATTCAAATGGGTTTTTGCCAGGTGGGAATCACCGAGCATATCCCACCGGTACATCCGAAGTTTCTGTATCCGGAAGAAGTTGAACAGGGCTTGACCATGGACCATATTTATCAGCGGTTTGCCCGGTATTTTACGACCATCAGACAGCTGAAAGCGGATCTGGCGGACCGGATCCAGATTTTTGCCGGCATGGAAACCGAAGCATTCACCGGGTATCTGCCCCATGTTCGACACCTGGTGGCTGAATTTTCCCCGGATTATCTGGTGGGGTCGGTGCACCATGTGGCAGACATCTGCTTTGATTATTCTTCGCAAACCTATGCAGCTGCGGTCAAGGCCTGCGGAGCTGTCGAAGCCCTGTACATGGATTATTTTGACCGCCAGTTTGAGATGATCCAGGCTGTCCGGCCTTTTGTGGTGGGGCATTTCGATCTGGTCCGCATCCATGATCCTGATTATACCGCACGGGTGCTGCACCCGGAGATCGATCGGAAAATCGACCGGAATCTGGATCTGATCAAAGAGCTCGGGCTGGTCATGGACCTGAACCTGCGGCCCCTGACCCGGGGAGATGCAGAGCCCTATCCTGCAAGATCCATTTTGGAAAAGATCCGCTCCCGACAGATTCCCATGGTGCCCGGAGATGATTCCCACGGGGTTGCTCAAGCCGGCATACATGTAGCCGCCGGTATCCGTCTACTTGAAAAGATGGGGTTTGATACCGGCTGGCCGGTTCCTAAGCTTCTGGAAATGAAATGAATGATCCGAACCTTGTTATTGTGTTGAAAGAACCCCAGGGGCCTTTGAATATCGGGGCCGTGTGCCGGGTGATGATGAACTTCGGGGTTACCCGGTTGCGGCTGGTGAACCCCTGCAAAGAGTTCCGGTCCCTGGAAGCCCGGAAAATGGCCCTGGGCACGGTGGAGATCCTGGAAAATGCAGAAGTTTATCCAGACCTGCAAACCGCTTTGGCCGACATCCATCTCACCTTCGGCACCACCCGCAGGTTCGGAAAATACCGTAAAAACTTTCTGACCCCGGCCACGGCAGCCCGGCAGATCGCGCAATCCAGCCCGGATCTCAGCTGCGCCCTGCTGCTGGGCAGAGAAGACACCGGCCTGGAAACCCGGGACCTGGATCTGTGCCAGCGGTTTGTCACCATCCCCACCCATGATGCCTATCCCTCCATGAACCTGAGCCATGCCCTGGCAGTGCTTATGTATGAAGTCTCGCTCAAAGCCCATCTCACCGGCGCCTTTCAAGATCCCGGCCCCAAACAGCCGGCTTCGGGAAAAGAAATCGAGAACCTGTATGCCCACATGCGCAAAACCCTGCTGGACATCGATTTTCTGGACCCCCAGAACCCGGACCACCTGCTGCGGACCTTCCGGCGCCTGTTCGGGGATGCCGGGTTGACCTCCCGGGATGTACGGATCATCCAGGGACTCATGAGCCGCATCGACTGGACCGAAAACCAGCGCAAAAAACTTGCTGCAATGCACCATGACCCTTCCTCACACCAGGGCAGTTGCATGTAGATGTGATTCCGGGTATATTGGGCAAGGCATCCACAGGGGGCGGGTATCACTCAACCAAAAGGGATTGGGGCATATGCGATCACCCTGAAGCTCAACCCCATTGATCTTTCATATTACAAACACAGGAGGCAATCACCATGGCGATCCGCATATGTGTGGCCGGAGCCACCGGATCAGGTCCAGGGTCCTGGCGGGGTCCGGGGCGCATTCCTGGACGGCTCCCAGGTCCATTCCATGCGCGTTCCCGGATTTGTGCTGTCCACGGAAATTATTTTCGGGCACGATGATGAGCGCCTCACCATCCGCCATGATTCAGGTACCAAAGCACAGGCCTATGTCAACGGCACCCTGAAGGCGGCAGAAAAAGTTGGCACCGTCACCGGGCTCATCCGGGGGATAGACCGGATTCTGTAAACCAAAAAAAACGGTCTGTTTTGCTTGACAAAACAACGATCCCATGGCTTAAAAAGAGTAACGGCAACCAAATTAACAAGGGAGATGCCAACAGATGATCAAGCGGATACTTGTCGGGCTGGGCGGAACACCATTTACCCAAGCCGCCACCCAGTGGGCCACGGAACTGGGAGACCTGCACCAGGCACAGCTCACCGGTGTCACCATTGTGAACACCAAAAAACTGGAAAATGTGGGTCCGGTGCCTGCAGGAGCAGGTGCCTATGCCCAGCGCATGCGCGAAAAAAAAATCCAGGTCACCAAAGAGGGCACGGACCAGGCCATCGCCGTTTTCAAAGAACACTGCAGCAACCAGCAGGTGGTGTGCCGAAGGATCCAGTATGAGCAGGGAGATACCTTTGAGGCCATGATCGATGAAGACCGCTTTAATGATCTGACCATTTTCGGGCTGCGCAGCATATTTGAATACGGCTTTGTCACCGACCCGGACAAAGCCATCATCAAACTGCTGCGCCAGGGGGTCCGGCCTATTCTGGCGGTGGCGGAAAAGTACCGCCCTGTCAAAAACGTGCTGGTGGCCTTGAGCGGATCCATGGAATCAGCCAGGGCCACGCGGGATTATCTGCTTTTAAACCCCTGGCCCGGGGCTGCTATCCGTATTGTCCACTTTAAACACCACAAAGAACCGGAACCTTTTTTACTGGACAAGGCAGCAGATTATTGCCGGGCCCATGGTTTTGAAGTACAGACTGATCTTGTGGAAGGCAACCCGCGGTCTGATTTGCTTTCTTACGCCCATGACCTTCAGACAGATCTTATCGTCATGGGCAACAGTTCTCAGAACATTATCAAGCGGAGTCTGCTGGGCGATACCGTACTGGAAACCATCCAATCAGCGGAAATTCCTTTGTTTTTGTCCCAGTAGCCATGAAACCGCCCCTGCCAGACATTGAAAAACCCCCGGCGTGCTGCAGAGGTGGGCTTTTTTCCAGTATTCTGCCCCTTGTGCTTTTCGGGCTTTTATGCACTGCCTGGCCCCGGGTGGTGCAGGGACAGATTTTTGCTGTCCAGTGGGCCTGGGTTCCCAGTCTCGACCTGAACCTGGCATTCCGCCTGGACGGGCTGGGGCTGTTGTTCGGTTTGATCATCACCATGACCG
>JAABSS010000439.1 GCA_011390235.1 Desulfotignum sp. | reverse complement strand
ACTTTTTTGAAACCGTCATCATGACCCTGGACCCGGAAACAACGACCATCACCTACTGCGACGGGGAGGCCTGTCCGTTGAGCCATGACCTGGCAATGCTTCTCAAGGACCTGGGATTCACCCGGGTCAAGGTGCTGGTCAACGGCTGGACCCTGTGGAAGGAACACAATCTGCCCGTTACCACCCCGTCATCCTGATTTTTTCGGAGGCTCCATGCCGCAAAAAAAACTGTTTTATGACACCACACTCACTTTAGGCTATCACTTCACCCGGCTGGTCATGGCCTGTGTGTTCATCTATGCCAGCATCGACAAAATCCTCCACCCGGACCTGTTTGCAGAGGCGGTGAACAACTACCAGGTGCTGCCAGGATACCTGGTGAACCTGACCGCCCTGATACTGCCCTGGCTGGAACTGATCCTGGGCTTCTGCCTGCTGATCAACCGGTGGATGGCCGGGGCATCGGCCCTGGCAGCAGGGTTGATGGCATTATTTGTGGGAATGATCATTTTCAATCTGGCCCGGGGCCTGGATATCGGTTGCGGGTGTTTTTCCGCGGCCCCGGATGGCAATCCCGTCACCCTTCTGACCCTGTTACGGGACATCTCGTTCCTGATTGTGTCCCTGGGACTGGCCGGATTGGTGCTTGTCAAAAATACCCGACGGCACCTGATATAAAAATATAAAAATCGCAAAGGACACATCACAATGAAAAAACGGATCATTACGATTGCCGCCATCCTGATGATGGTCATCCCTTTTGCAGTCCATGCCGCAGAATTGTCTATGGAAACCTATATTTCCGGGTTCGACTACAAGGTCCGCAAAGAGATGAAGATCAACAGCGAATCTCTGGTCAGCGGTCTGGAACAGGGGCTTATCCAGCTGGTCGATATCCGGTTCAAAGAAGAAAGTGCTGCCTGGCGGATGGGATTCGGCAGCCATATCCCGCTCAACGAACTACCATCCCGCCTGGACGAGATAGACAAAGACAAAACCATCGTGACCGCCTGCCCCCACAAAGACCGGGCCATTCTGGCCATGGCATATCTGAGAACCAAAGGGTACAATGCCAAATACCTGGTGGACGGCCTTCTGGGTCTTGCGGAGTTTCTGCGGGGAGACAGCGCCAGAAATGTCATGGAAATCCTTGAGGAAAACAGGGGCGGTTGATGGAAATGGCAAGCGATTTCACCTCCCTGGTTCTGAAAATCTTTAAAAAGTGCGCCGGCCGGTCCGGATGCGAGGTGTGCCGGGAACACATGGAAGAGGACTGCCTGTTTTTTCCTGAAATGTACCGCCTCCACGACCTGGCAGAAGAAACCGGCACGCCCCCGGATGAAAAGACCATGGCATCCCTGGTGGACCTGTGCACCCTGTGCGGGCTGTGCCCGTGCCAGGATATCCGGATGCTGGTTTTAAAAGCCAAGGCTGCCAGAGCCGAAGAGAAAAAACCGCCGCTGTCCGCAAGGCTTTTATCGGATGCCCGGCAGGCCGGCCAGTGGGGAGCGGGATTTTCCGCTGTGATCAATCCTATGAACCGGCTGAACCCTGTCTCGGCACTAGCAAAAAAAGCCCTGGATATCCATCCTCAAAGGTCTTTGCCCGTGTTTCCGAAAAAACACTTTTTTGCCTGGGCCAGAAAAAGGGGGTTAAGCGCACCGGTGAAACACGCGGAAAAGGACGCTCCAAGGGTTGCCTATTTTGCCGGGTGCAGTGCAGGTTACCTGTTTCCCGATGTGGCCAAAGCAGCTGTAGGCCTGCTGGAACAAAACGGGGTCCAGGTATTTGTTCCTTCCCAGGACTGCTGCAGCATGCCGCTGATCATGGAGGGAACCCAGAAAACGGCTGAAAAAAGGATACAGGCCAACATGGAAACCCTTGGTGCCTGTATTCAGGAGGGATACGCCATTGTCTGCTCATGTCCCACCTGCGGGTATTTTTTCAAAAAACTGCTGAAAGAAACCGCATATTATTCAGACGCGTTTCAACAGCGGGCCGATGCCGGGGGCAACCGGATGCAAGTGCCGGTGGGATCCGGAAATGAAAAATTCACCTTTGTGCCCATGGGCATATACAAAACCTTTTTAAAAGATAACGGATATTTTTCCGGCATCGACCCCCTGCAGCGCATCGATCTGTCCATGAACGTCCAGGATCTGGGAGAATACCTGCTGGCCCGGCACAAAGCCGGGCCGCTTTCCATCTCCCTGAAGGCCCCGGACCGGGCCCTGGCCTATTTTGCTCCCTGCCACCAGCGGGAACAAAACATCGGCCATCCCTATGTGGAGCTGATCCAGTCCCTGCCCGGCGCAGACATCATCCCGGTGGGCGGAGAGATGCACTGTTGCGGCATGGGGGGGCACCTGGGATTTAAAACCGGGTTTCATAAGCATTCCCTTGCCATAGGCGGTCCCCTGTTTAAACGGCTGACGGCCGCATCCGGCCGGACCCTTGTCACCGACTGCCTTTCCTGCCGCATGCAGCTGCAGCAGGTGTTTTCCCAGCAGGTGTTTCATCCACTTGAACTGCTGAGTACAAGCGGATCAAAGACATAGTGATATCATTGCATTTTTCACATGAAATTGAAAAAATCTGCAAAGAAGATTGTTTTTTCCTATAAATCCACGTAAAACTTAATATTCCAGTGTGGTATAAATAATAACAAGGTCACACGGGAACGATAAACTGAGAGACCCTGAACATGACCCACGGAAACGATTACAGGAGAAACCCATACAGCCCATTGAACTGGACCATTCCGCCCTGAAATTTATCGACCAAGTGGAAAACCTGAGACATTCCCATCTGATCCGGCCCTGGCACTACCTGACCTGCAGCAGGGGATGCCCGTTCAGCGAAGACATGGATTATTTACCCAATGCGATCATCCGGTTGATCCAGTTCGGGTTCAAGGAAAAAGCGTTGTCCTGTTCCACCATCTGGCTGTGCGTGGGATGCAACACCTGTGCCATGGAATGCCCCAACGGGGAGGATGTGGCCGCGGCCATGGACCGGCTTCGGGAGATGGCCATCCAGGAAAAAATCCCGGCGGCCGAACCCGGAATACTTTCTTTTCACAATGCGGTCATTGACTCCATCGCCCGGTGAGGCCCAAGACTCAGATGCAATCTGAGTGTGTTTTACATTTTTCAATGTCGATCAGCGATGATCCATGACAGCTCAGGCAGTTTTCCTTGCCCTGGGTGAACGGCGCCTCACAGTCTTTGTGACATCCCATGCAGTTTTCCACACTGGGATGAGGTTTGTGCACAGCGGTGAACGTGCCAGTATCTGCCCAGGCATTCAATATTTCTACAGCTTTTCTTGCTGTATCGCCGGAAACCCCCGCGCACCTGGCCTTTTTTTCCTTGGATTTGGCTGTAACCGGGGGATCGGCTGAATTGATCCACTTGCTCACGGAGATATGGCACAGGGTGGAACCGACTGCAACCTTGTGCAGGTTCAAACCATGGGGCTGATACTCGGGAAAGGGGTGATGGATGTACCAGGCCATTAACTCGTCGAGCATCTGACCTCTGATTTTCTTGTCCGCAACAACACTGCTGATCAGGGCGACAGGGGCTACCAGAGCTCCGCAAATAGTCCCCCAGTGCTGGATGCCGCCGCTGAAACCGATAAACATGGCTGGAGGAATAACATTGTATGGAGAACCGACCGCTTCTGCCATATAGCCGAAAAGACCTTCGGCTGTGCCAATACCTCAGCCTCCCTTGGAATAGCCCTCATAGGCCATTTTCATGGCCTTTTCAGGATCCAGCTTTTCATAAGGCAAGGCTCCGGGGGCGGCCTGAGTGGTGGCAATGGCCTTTTTTTTCAACACCAGGCCTGTCGTTCCCATTACAGCCAAACCAGCCACCGAAATGCCGGCCCCGCGCAAAAAATTTCTCCGGGTTACTTCACCTGCTTTGTGCTGTCCCCCCTGGGCCGATTTTTCTTTGAAAATTCCCTTTCTGGATGTGATCTTTCCCATAATGCCTCCTGTTTCTAATGGATTCGTTAAGGCCTTGGATAAAATTCAGACATTGATCATCCTGATAAAATGGATCAGCCAAAAAGGTCAAATCAATAATACTAATGACTATATAAGGCCATTTAAAAAACTTATGAGGCAATAAATGATTTTGTCAGGGAAGAGATTTCATAAAGGTGGTGATCAACTCTTGGGTAATCTCTGATGGATTGTTCTGATTGCGGTATGAAACATAAAAGGTCATTTTCGGTCGTCCTTCCTGCAACCGGATTTCCGAAAAAATCCCGTCATCAATTTCTTTTTGGAGCATAAATTCCGGCAGGATTGAAATACCGTAGCCTTTTTTCACCAGATTTTTGATGGCTTCATTGCTGTCGGATTCACTGATCATAGAAAATTCCTGCAGGTGAATTCTGTTTTTGACCAAAAAATTTTCAAATGCAACCCGGCAGCCGGAATCTTTTTCGCGTAAAATCAACCGGGCCTTTAGCAACCGCTTCAGATTTGTTGTTTTTTCGGATACAGGTTTTATTGCGCCGGCTTGAAATATCACCAGTGGTGCATCAAACAGTTTTATTTTATGTAAGGATCTGTTTTTAGGTGCCAGGCCTGTGACGCCGATATCAAAATCGCCGGACAGCAAGCCGCTGAATATTTGTTCGCATTTGGTAACCGACAGCGATACGGATGTGTCAGGGTGGGATTCCTGGAAAGCCGCCAATCCGACAGGCATGAGATGTTCACCCCCTATACAACAGGCGCCAATTTTCAGTTTGCGTTGCAGAGAAGGGCTGTGTATCCACATTTCGTTCAGTGTTTCCTGCTGAAGTGTAACAAATTTTTTGGCAAGCTTTTGAAGCGTTTCTCCAGCGGCTGTCAACCGGATGGAACCGGATGAATTTCGGATAAAAAGCGGTGTTTGGAACAGCTGCTCAATCTTTTGGATTTGAAGGCTGACAGCGGGTTGTGAAAGGAATAAAGCTTCAGCAGCCCCTGTAAAACTTTTGCAGTCGGCGACTTTCAAAAAAACCCGCAAAGAAAATAAATTAAGGTCCATCGTACAGCCTCGTTAGTGACGGTATATTAAGCCGTTGGTTCACCTGCTGACCGTGGCCCGCTCTAATTTAACTCAGCAAAAGGGTGCAGTCCCATTCATCGAGCACATGTGAGAAAGATATCAGACCATATCAATATCAAAAAAGCACTTGTCTGTGCATTAACATAGAATTTTTCAAAATTCAACCGTATTAATAAGCAGTCATCCTCCACCACGAGCAGGCTCTTACAGGCTTTTTCGATTTTCTGAAGGCTTTTATCAGGAACACTCCGCCTGCCAGCAGAAAAAGGATGCTCAACAACTGGCCGGTATTGAGCGAAAAGTTCAGCCCATAGGCTGCCTGGGGATTTTGACAAATTCAATCAGTATCCTGGACAGGAACACCAGTACCAGAAACAGGCCAAATATCAAGCCGTTTCCGGCAGCAGCCTTAGACCGGAAAGTCCCGGAGGGTTTCATGGGTCCCTTTGTGCATCTCGTACCAGAACTCAAACGCAGCCTGGTGTTTGTCTTTGTTAAACAGGTCCAGCCAGTGGTCCAGGTCCGGATCCTGTATCTGGTCCACCGCTTTTTTGTTTTTCAAGAAGGTGTGAACCATGTCGATATTACGTTCCGATTCCCAGAACACCGAGGCATTCCGGCTGGTGATGCGGCCGGCGGTCAGGCGTATGGACGTAAGAAACCGGTCTTTCAATCCGTAGATTTTTTCAATGATGTCGGGCATCAGATCTTCGGCCCAGGCCCGGTGAAACCGGCACATTCCGAGGTTGTCCAGCATCAGTTCCTGAAGCATGCGATGCGCATTTTCTTTGCCCAAAGCTTTAGGAGCCATGAAATTTCTGCCATAGTGCATATAGTATTTGCCCATGATGGGCATGGGAGCCAGAACCCCCGGGGTCCAGTACTGGTTGGGAACCATCCAGCCCTGGCGGGCAAATGCATTATGAACAAAGCGGTCCATGACGGGTTTGCCTTTTTCCCTGGCCAGGCCCCGGGCCAGTTTTCTGGCCCCCTTTCCCAGGGGAATCTTCCCCTCCGGCCGGACCATTTCATCCAGCAAAAGCTTTCCGAGTTCCGCATTGTGCAGGGAATCTTCAACCACATCAAAGTCCTGAAAATTCCATTTCGGTTTCATGGCCACACCGATGTGGTCAGGATCCAGCAATTTCTCATCCAGGCAGTCCATGAGCCAGGCCAGGACCCCGCCCGCACCGATGCCGTCAAACCCCAATGTATCCGCATGGCCGGCAAGCTTTTCTGCGGCGCGCTGATCAAAGATGCCGCACAACGGCCCCATGGCCTGGTAGGGTTCATAGTCTTTCTTAAAGGACCCGTTCATTTTCTTGCACACGGCGGCACAGGGTTCGCCACAGGTTTTCTGCTGTTTTTTCTGGATCGTCTCCTCATTGAACTGTTTCAGGTAATGGTCGAGAATGAACCGCTGATGCAGGTCTTTTCGCTGGCGTTCACCCCAGTAAAGGGTCCGGTAGTTGAACGCCAGGATATTGCCGGACATGGCGGCATAGTTTACCCCGAAGGTGCCGCCGGTTTTAACAGCGGGATCATACCGGTATTTGGTGGTGGCCTCGATATCCTTGGCTGCCATGCGCTGGTTGTATTTGTCCGCAAACCATTGATCCGCCACCTTGCGTTCACGAAAATCCTCATCCACATAGGTGCCGCCGTAGATGATCCCGACAATGCCGTGCTCCTGGAAAAGCTTCGAACCGAAACCGCCCCTGCCGGCCCAGGTATCCACCGGGGTCAGCTTTTTCTTGCGGACCGGGGCCGAGGCGATGGCCCCGAAATCGGTGTACCGGGAGGCCGGCCCTGTTGCCAATACCCTGGGATCGGTTTCATACCGGCCGGAAAACCGTGTCATGGTCTCCTCCATCACTCCATAGACCCCGCCCCGTCCCTTTTCCCAGATCTTGCCGGGTGATACCGGCACCAGTTCCACGTCGATCTCCTCTCCGTGATTCCGGTTGAGATACAGAAGGGACGGCTTGTCGGCCTTGCCTAGGATCACCAGCTGATTGATCCCCAGGTTGTCGAACACCAGGGCGGCCCCGCCCATGGATGACACATAGAACCCATGCCAGCAGGGAGATTTGCCGCAGAAGATCATCCGGTTCGATCCCGGGAAAATGGAACCGGCCAGAAGGCCGCCGCCGATGGTCAGGCTGTTGTGCTTAAAACTCATGTGAATGCCCAAGTCCACCGGCCCGAAAAAATCCCCCACCGGATACCGTTTGAGACGGTAAAATCCGCTGGCTGCATCAAGCATCAGCACTTTTAAAAAAAATTGTTTGCCTGTCATGTTGCCTCCCCTTTACTGAACCAGTGCTGGGTCCGTTTACAGAACCCCACCAGCATCAGCATCACCGGAACCTCTATCAACACCCCCACCACGGTTGCCAGTGCCGCACCCGATGACAGCCCGAAAAGCATGACAGATGTGGCAATGGCCACCTCAAAATGGTTGGAGGCCCCGATCATGGCTGCCGGGGCTGCATCTGCATAGTTGAATTGCATGAACACGGCCCCGGCATAACCGATGGCAAAGATCAGGATAGTCTGGATGAACAGCGGAACAGCGATCCACAGAATGGTCAAGGGATTGGAGGTGATGACATCCCCCTTGAAGCTGAACAGCAATACCAGGGTCACCAACAGGGCACTGATGGTGACCGGGGTCAGGACTCCTAAAAATTTTTCCTGGAACCATTCTTCTCCTTTGGCCTTGATAATCCATATCCGGGAAAAATAGCCGGCCACCAGGGGCAGTGCCACATAGATCCCTACAGACAGCAACAGGGCCTGCCAGGGAATGGGCAGCTTGCCCACGCCCAGCAAAAATCCGCCCAGAACCCCGTACAGCACCAGCATGGTCAGGGAATTTACGGCCACCATCACCAGGGTCAACCCATCATTGCCCCTGGACAGATATCCCCACACCAGGACCATGGCCGTACACGGCGCGATGCCCAAAAGGATGCACCCGGCCAGATAGCTTCGCCACAGCGGGATCTGCAGCATCTTCACCCCCTCGTGAAGCACCACCACCCCGTCTCCGTGGGTAGCCCCCACGGCCAGGTCCAGGCCGAAGGGGATTTTCACCAGATCCATGGCTTCAGCGCCGATAAACCCTTTGAATACAATCCCCAGAAAAAATACAGAGATGGCATACATGGTAAAGGGCTTGATACACCAGTTGATGAACAGGGTCCAGAACACGGGTTTGCCGCTCTTTCCCGCCCGGATCACCGAGGCGAAATCGATTTTCACCATGATGGGGTACATCATGAAAAACAGGCAGACAGCAATGGGGATGGACACCACGGGAGCACCATTTACGGTGATGGCCACGCCGTCCAGGGCTCCTGCCAGCCCGGGGGCGATCTTTCCCAGAAGGATGCCGCCGATGATGCACAGCCCGACCCAGACGGTCAGGTACCGCTCAAACATACTGGTCATTTTCCGATCATTATCAACAGGGGAACTCATGGTTGATTTTTCTCCTTTTTCAGGATTGTTCTATTTTTTTAGATTTATGACAACACATTGTCCGGCAATTTTTCCACAAACGCCCGGATTTCATCTCTGACTTTCCGGTAGCAGTCCAGCTGGGCGTTTTCATCACCGCCTTTTTGTGCCAAATCCTTTGCCAGGGCCGGGGGATCTGCAAATCCCTGGTGGACCTTTTTACCGGCAAGGGGAAAAAAGGGGCAGGATTCTTTTGCCTGGTCACACACCGTAATCACCACATCCATTTGTTTGTCCTGAAATTCTTTGACATGTTTGGACCGGTGATGGGAAATATCCACCCCCGCCTCCTTCATAACCGCCACAGCCTTAGGGTCCACGCCGTGGGTTTCCACTCCGGCGGAAAACACATCGATCACATCATTCTTGAGATGCCGGGTCCATCCTTCGGCCATCTGGCTTCTGCACGCATTTCCCGTGCACAGAAACAATATCTTCAATTTCTGATCACCCATGTGCTTTCTCCTTTTTTTGCGCCGGGCAGCAGGCCTCTCCACGCTGTTGCCGGCAAAGGTCTTCCTTTGACACCGCCATGATCCCATCAAGCATCTCAAGATCCGCCTGTATCTGATCCGACAGGCGCAGCCGGGGCAGCAGCCAGTCCAGGATGTTGTCCATTTCGTCACAGCCCTCATCCAGGGCAAAATAGACCCACCGGGATTCTTTCCGGCTCTTTACCAGCCCGGCCGTGACCAGAATGCCCAGGTGCCGTGAGACCGTGGCTCCAGAAACCTGTAACAGTTCCGTGATCTGGCAGGCACACAGTTCTTCATACTGCGTCAGTGCCCCGAAAACCCTGAGCCGGTTTCGATCGGCCAGGGCCTTGAGTTTTAAAAGAGTTTTATCCATCTTACCTCTGGTTTGCCAACTGGCATATCTATATAATTAGCTATACAGCTAATTATTTACCTGTTTTTTTCAACACGGTCAATACAAAATCTTTTCGAGTATTTTTTTCACTGCCTATGTTTTGAGTACTCAGTAAACAGGTTCCATACATAGAAAATATTTATGATCAGGAGAGGTGAAATGAGTCTTCTACTGAAAATACCGGATGATGTGGCTCAGGCCATTCGGCTCCCGCCTGCTGAACAGCCCAAGCAGTTACCCCGGTGCTGATACCGTTCAACAGGCACTGACTGACGGCTGGTTGCGTGTGATTACCTTATCGAACAGCCATCTGGCACACGCCCTGACATTCGAGTTGGACCAGGGAGAAGCCGCAGCTGTTGCACTGGCTTTGCAGTTGGGTCAAGATCGGATTCTGATGGATGAGCCTGATGGCAGAGCCAAAGCAAAATCCCTGGGTTTGGTTCCCACAGGTCTTCTTGGGATTCTCTTACGTGCCAAATTAGCAGGACAAATTCCCTCCCTGAAAAATGTAATGCCAGCAAATACCTGGACAGCCCGGAAATGATTTGTGAATATTTGAAAACCACACTGGAGGAAGGGGGACATAACCAATTGTTGAAGTTACTGTGCACAATGAACACAGAGCTGGGTTTCCGGCATAATGAGCATCCTGCCGACCGGGATGGGATTGCCACATTGTATGCAGATTCCGAAATCAGGTGATGACAAGTTTGAAAGCGCACGTTTAAGGCTTTTCAATCTGTTCTCCGCCTGGGTCAATGATGCCTCCCCAACGCTTTTGTTGATGATCGCATCCATTCTGGAAATTCTTCCGATGGCATTATCAGGGGCTACCGGCTTGATCTTCTCTCTGTATTGTGCAACCTGTTTTTCGGTTTTGTCAATCTCCTGCAGGATTTTGACTTTTATCTCTTCATTATCCATTGTGGTATCCTAAGTTATTTGTTGACATACCCATGCCTTATGCCGGGAGTAAATCCTTTGCCCATTCCGGTAGTATATCTGCTTTTATTTCGTAATTTCCAGCCTGCATCACAATGATCTGTTTGAATGGATCCTTTTTGGAAGAATTGTCCAGGATTCTCGCTTCATCCACTATGGACAACGCATTTTTTATGTGTTGCAGCGTTCTGGGTATCCGGG
>JAABSS010000438.1 GCA_011390235.1 Desulfotignum sp. | reverse complement strand
GCAAGAATGGATAAAATGAAGAAAGGAGAATGACATGCAGGATTCAGCCCCAACAAAGAATGTAGACAAAAGAATATGGTTTGCGGTCATGACCGTGTTTTTTTTCATGCTGGCAGGCACAGGAACAGGACTGGCCGCAGTGAATATGACAGACAAGGATATTGAGATTGCCGTAGAAGATGAACTGAGACAGGATCAGGCGGTTCCCTCTTATCTTGTGGATATTTCCTGCACCAAAGGCATCGTCACCCTCACCGGCAGTGTTGACAACCTTCTGGCCAAAGACCGGGCCCTTGCCATTGCAGAAACGGTCAAAGGGGTGCGCTCAGTTGTCAACCGCATCGAAGTGAATCCGGTGCGGGGGAAAAGCGATGAGGATATCCAGATGGATGTGGTGCAGTCATTGTTAACCGATCCTGTCACCGAATTGTTTGAAATTGATGTCACTGTAAATGACAAAGTGATTACCCTGAAAGGCAAGGCTGATTCCCATATTGAAAGACAGCATGCCGGCAGAGTCGCCAAAAGCGTCAGCGGGGTGAAAGAAGTAAAAAACCGTATCAAACTGGATTACAAAACCCCCCGTTCAGATGAAGATCTGGCCAATGATATTGACCAGGCCCTTCGCTGGGATACACTGGTGGATGATGCATTGATCCGGGTATCGGTGAACAACGGCAAGGTGGACCTCAAGGGAACCGTGGGCAGTGCTGCTGAAAAAAGGCGGGCCATAAACCATGCATGGCTGCCGGGCATAAAAGAAGTGGATGCACAAATGCTCAAGGTGGAGCGCTGGGCCCGGGACAGGGATCTGCGGCATGAAAAATATGTGCCCAGGTCCGATGACCAGATCAAAGATGCAGTGGACAAGGCCATATTGTATGATCCCCGGGTGCTTTCCACAAAAGTGGATACACAGGTAAACAACGGTCTGGTTACATTGACAGGCAGGGTCAACTACCTTTCAGCCAAAAAAGCTGCAGCACAGGATGCCAAAAATACGGTGGGGGTCATCCGGGTTAAAAACCAGATAAAAGTAACCCCTGTGCCTGTTGCAGAAAATGGTACAGAACTGGAACAAAAAATACTGAACAAGTTCAGAAGAGATGCCTATGTGGATAATCTGGAAATCATGGTGACTGCACTGTCCGGTGTTGTGAACCTGTACGGCACAGTGGACACCTATTATGAAAAAACCCGGGCCGAAGATCTGGTTTCCGAAGTGGCCGGTGTTTATGCGGTGAATAACAATATCAAGGTGAATAGAGACTGGGAGCCTTTTGTGTATAAACCCTATGTGGATGAATCCTATGCCCCTGATTATGAATGGTATTCTTACCAGCCCGGTGTGACAGCAAGAAAAAGTGACCGGGAAATAGCAGACAATATTGAAAGCGAGCTGTTCTGGAGTCCTTTTGTGGATTCAGACAGTGTAAATGTGATGGTGGATGACGGCCAAGCCACCCTCACCGGTGAGGTGGATTCCTGGTCTGAATACGATGCTGCCACCCAGAATGCCCTGGAAGGGGGTGCTGTGGCGGTGGATAATGAACTTACCATATCCGGCATTACCCGGTAACCTGCAACAGACCTATGATTGTTCTGCGGTTTTCGGGTACCGGCAGCCGGCACCCGAAAACTGCAGGGCCGACCAAAATATAATAAAGAAAGGAAATACACATGTTTATCGGTGATCTGCTTATCGCGTTTATTCTTACCATACTGATAATGCTGCCCTTTTATTTTCTGGGAAGGGTGGGACCCTGGGAGGGTTGGATATGGTTTGCCCTGCTTTTGTTTTTATTTACCTGGGCAGGCGGGGCATGGGTTCGCCCCTATGGACCCACCATCTATGGATATTCCTGGCTGCCCTTTCTTTTTTTCGGATTGATTTTTGCTTTATTGATGGCAGCTGTCGTACCATCCAGACCACCCCGGAACAGAAAGGAAGCCATAGAAAGGGCCAGGGCGGAAAATGAGGCTGAAACCATCACGGCCGTAACCCTGGGGGTCTTTTTCTGGATTGTGCTGATCGGACTGGTCCTGGCCCTGATCCTGCGTTACACAACTTTGTGAATACCTGAACCAGCGCCTTAACCACAACATTACCACGAAGCGCACGAAGGACACGAAGAAAAAAAGGCTTCTTCGTGTCCTTCGTGCGCTTTGTGGTAAACAGGTTTGGTGAATATTTGCCATAACCATTTGCTTTTGGCTTCTGTCTTTGCTATTTAATAATTGTTTGCTATTTAATAATTGCATGGGTTTTGCATACACAAAACAATTAACCAACTTTGGGGACACATAACTATCATGGATAAAATACGTATTGTTATTGCAGAAGACAGCAAAATACTCAGGGAAGGATTGTGCCTGATGATCAATTCCGATGAAGCCCTGGAAGTTGTTGCGGAGGCGGCAGACGGGTTTGAAGCAATTGAACAGTGCCAGGCACACAATCCGGATATGACGGTACTTGATTTATCCATGCCCAAACTTGACGGCCTGTCAGCCATCAAAGAAATCAAGCGGCAGAGACCGGATGTAAAAATTCTTGCCCTTACCATTCATGATGCAGATGAATATATTCTTGACTGTTTTAACGCCGGTGTCCAAGGCTATTGTCTGAAAGACACCTCCCGGGATGAATTGTTGAAAGCCATTCACCTGGTTTCCTCGGGAAAAACATACATCAGCCCCACCATTGCCGGCAAAGTCATGGAAGGGTACCTGGTAGGAAAACAAACGATTAAAACACAAACTGCATGGGACACCATCACCCAGCGGGAAAAAGAAGTTCTCAAACTGGTGGCTGAAGGGTATACCAGCAAAGAAATTGCAGACATGCTGTGTAACAGCCCCAAAACCATTGAACGGCACCGGGCCAATATCATGAACAAGCTGTCTGTTCACAATATCTCTCAGATGACCAAGGTGGCCATTGAAAAAGGCTTGATAAACCAGTAAATCCAGCAGGCGACCCGGGCAGAACACCTCACAAAATACCTTTTCTACAGCATTTACCCCCTGAAAATGGGGGAAACTCTTTATTTCACCATAAAGCAGATATTGTTATCTTCTATCCCAGACCCCTGATGCAGAAGCTGCATAATAATTATGTTTCCCCATATGTATATGGAAAAGGTCAGAATTAAAATGAATGAAAGCACTCAGAAAAAAAAAAGGTTGATCATCGTATCCAACCGCCTCCCCATTGTTTTATCACAAACAGACACCGGCCAGTGGGAGGTGAAGCAGGGCTCAGGCGGACTGGTCACTGCACTGGCACCGGTTTTGCGGGATCGGGGCGGATTATGGATCGGATGGCCCGGTACCTCACAGATTGATAAAATATCGGATCTGGAAACCGTGTTTGACCAGAAAGCCAAAGATTTCGGATACACCTTTCAACCGGTTTTTCTGCCTGAAAACCTGGTGAATGACTATTATCTGGGTTTTTCCAATCAGGTCCTGTGGCCGTTGTTTCATGATCTGCAGAGCCGGTGTGATTTTGCCCCTGAATATTGGGTAGCCTACCAAAAGGTCAATGAGATATTTGCCTGGACCATTGCCCAGAATATCAAGAACGGAGATGATCACATCTGGGTGCATGATTACCATTTAATGGGGGTGGGACAGGCATTGCGAAAAATAGATACCTCGGTGAAAATCGGGTATTTTCTGCACATCCCGTTTCCTTCGCTGGACCTTTTTCTCAAGCTGCCCTGGCGGTTTCACATTCTGGAATCTCTTTTGTGCTATGATATGATCGGTTTTCAGACCCAAAGAGACCGGCGCAATTTTGTCCAGTGTGTGCATGCCATGCTTCCGGACATCAAAATACGCGGCAAAGGACGGGTGCTCTCCACCAAGTTCAACGGCAATACCGTAAGGATGGGCAATTTTCCCATCAGTATAGATTATAACGAATTTGCACAAAAAGCCGGCACAAAAGAAGTTGAAAAAAGACTGGCTGAGATCAAAGATGTGTTCACGGCAGATCACCTGATCCTGGGTGTAGACCGCCTGGACTACAGCAAAGGCATTCCTGAAAGACTGCTGGCATTTCGAAACGCCCTGGAAAGATATCCTGAGCTGGAAAAGAAAATCAGCCTTTTTCAGATTGTCGTTCCCAGCCGGCAGCGTATTGAACAATATGACAATCTCAAAAACGAAATCGAGCAGCTGGTCAGTGAAATTAACGGCAGATTCACCCGTCCCGGATGGGTACCCATCCATTACATATACCAAAGCGTTGATAGAACCGAACTCATTGCTCTTTATCGTGCAGCAGATATCGGCCTTGTCACCCCTCTCAAAGACGGCATGAACCTTGTGGCCAAAGAATACTGCGCATCTCATATCGATGAAAACGGGGTGTTGATATTAAGTGAATTTGCCGGTGCAGCCAGCCAGCTGCACAAACATGCACTGCTGGTTAATCCTTACGATATTCAAGCCATTGCCGATGCCATATACCAGGCCTGCCGCATGGGCACAAAAGAGCGGAAAACCCGTATGAAGGCTTTGCGGAAAATTGTGAAAAAATCAGATATATACTGGTGGGTGGATGAATTTCTAACCGCTGTTTTTTCCCATAACCTGAATACTTTCAGACCCATGGTTGATTATATTCCTTCCCAGGATACCTTACAGGAATAATATCAACCGTATGTAATTTAAGATAACCGTAAAGACCAAAGGAGGTTTTAATGCTATTGTTCACGCTACATCCATGCAGCCATAAAAACAGACGGCCCATTGCCGTCATGCTTATTTTGTGTCTGGTTGTTTTTGTTCCCGGTCTGTCAGCCCGAAAACTCACAGATGCAAATATTGAAAATGCCGTGGAAAGACAACTGCTGTCAGACCAGGCAGTACCGGCTTACCGCATTACCGTGGAATCCGAAAACGGAATTGTCTCACTGGCAGGTACAGTGGGCAATATTCTGGCAAAAGAGCGTGCACGCAATGTGACGGAAGCCGTTAAAGGGGTCCGGTCGGTGGTCAACATGATCCAGGTGTCTCCTTATAAAGACAAAACTCGCCATAATAACGGCGCTGAAGGTTGATCCGCGGATTTCCAATGATACGGATATACCGGAACAGGCTTTCTGCCGGTTTTAAAATATTGTGTTTCTGATTGAATTCTGATAGTTAGTTCAAATGCCTGTCAATAATATTCACATGGGGCATAAGACCCCAGAAAACACGGGGAATGAAATGACATCTCCAGAACCTGTACCCCAACAGATAGAAAATTTCGTATTCCATGCCGAAAACATTCTGGCCGTCATCCGGCAGAACACGGCAGACGGTATTACGGCAGAAGATCAGCTTGTCAAGCTGCTCAATTTAAAGGACACTATTAATATGCTGCGCCGTACCGACAAAAATTTCCACGTCCTTGCTGATGCAAATCTGATAGGGGTGGGTTTCGCTGATATAAACGGCAATACAACCTATATTAACGATGAAATGCTGCGGATGACGGGGTATGCCCGGGCAGACTTTGAGGCGGGGCGTATCAACTGGGAAAACTGTCTGGCACCGGAGTTTCGTCCGGCAACAGGAACCCTGACGCAACAACTGATGGAACAAGCGGTGATATCAACCCATGAATGGGCGTTTTTACGTCCGGACGGCGGCCGGACACCTTTTCTGGGTGCAGCTGCACAGGTTAAAACAGATGCAGACTCCCATGTGATAATCGCTTTGGACCTCACCCAGGTGCGGGAGGCTGAAAACCGCAAATGGAAAAGCGACCAGCGGCTGCGCATGGCTGCCGATTCCCTGGATATCGGCGTATTTGAATGGAACCTGACCAAAAATACGGCTTTCTGGGAAAATGAACAGATATACACAATTTTCGGGCGCACCCGGGAACAAGGCCCCCTGAACTTTTCAGATTTTGTGGAACAATCCCTGTATTACAGTGACCGCTGCGATTTTCTCCAGGCTTTTTCAAAGGCACGGCAGCCGGAAAATATCTTTGGTTATTCCTGTCGGATTCAGCAGCAGGACCAAAATATGCCCCGCTGGATACAAATAACAGGAAAGTTTTATAACAACCATTTAGATTCATCTTTGTGCATGATCGGGCTGGTAAAGGATATCTCACAACAAAAACAATATGAACACTCTATTGTTCAAATCAATGAAGTGCTTGAACAACGGGCCCGGGAGCGTACGACCAGAATCCGGAACCAGGCTGACCGGTTGCGCGTGCTTGCCAACAGACTCGGCCGGGTTGAACAAAAAGAACGAAAACGTCTGGCCGGTGTTCTCCACGACCATATTCAGCCCCTGGTTGTGGGCGCACGCATGCAATTATGGGAAATTCTGCGTAAAAATGAGATAGATGCCGCCCATGAAACAGCCCGTAAAATTGAAAATATCCTGGAAGAAACCCTGGCTGAGCTGCGCTCTCTTACGGTTGATCTGTCTCCTTCCGCAATTTTAAACGACGGACTGATGGGGGGTATGCACTGGCTGGGCACCTATATGGAAAAAAAATTTAATTTCAGGATAGACGTCTTTGCAAAAAATGAGATTGATCCGATCTCGGAAAACACCTGTTTTCTGCTTTTCCAATGCGCGAAAGAACTGCTTTTAAATGCAGTGAAATATTCCGGAGAAGACCACGCCAGAATAGCGATTGAACGGACAGAAGACCATAAAATCCGAATAATTGTCTCTGACAACGGCAAAGGCTTTGATCTGGAGCATGCTACAGGCACACAACAGAACATGGTTTCTCTGGGATTGTTCAGCATTGAAGAACGGTTAAAAGATATTGGCGGCCGGATGGTGATCGTTTCCGCCCCCGGGCAGGGAGCGACCATCACCCTGACTGCACCGGCAGGGGAAAAATACGAAAACAATTGGCCTTTCATGGACAGACGAAAAGGCGATAGAAAAAACGTTTCCCTTAGATCCATCCGCCCCCCGAAAGACCGCATCGGCATTCTCATTGTTGACGACCACAAACTGCTGCGGGAAGGACTTACCGGTCTGCTGCAGATGGAAACCGACTTTGAGGTAGTAGGGGAGGCTGCAGATGCACCTACCGCGGTTGAGCTGGCTGAAAATCTGCTGCCTGATGTGGTTATCATGGATGTGAACCTGGGCGAAACAAACGGCATGGACGCCACCCGGCAAATCCTGTCCAAAGATCCGGACATCAAGGTAATCGCGCTTTCCATGCACAGTGACAAAAAAGTCATCAATGACATGTACGAAGCAGGTGCCAGTGCCTTTCTGAACAAAAGCATTCCCTCGGACGATCTTGTAACCAAGATACGGGAAAGCCTGTCTGCCAACTGAGCTTTGTTTTTGATTCAGTTTATTTTTGACCCGGTTTATTTTTGACCCGGTTTATTTTTGTTCCAGGGCTTCGAATCCTGAAACAATATCCAGCAGTTCTCCGGTAATTGACATCTGTCGAAGCTGGTTGTACTGGTTTTCAAGATCATCCATCAACTCTTCGATATTTTTCTGGGCACCCTGCATGGCTGCCAGGCGTGCTGCATTTTCACTGGCCAGAGATTCCACATAGGCCCTGAATATGGTCATAAAAAGATATTCCCTGATCAGGCTGGACAACAGCTGGTTCGGGTCCATGGTAAACATGGGCAGGGATGCAGAGTCCCAGGTACGGTATCGGTGCTGTTCAAGCCACTGGGCATCGATGGGCAGCAGATGGACAGTATGGGGGGTGTAACCGGCAGCAGATTTTTGCCGGGCATGAAACAAAAGGATATGATCCACCCCGGTTTGGGTCTGCCAGGTATCAATGGCCATCAGGATTTCTCCCACATGGGGCGTAATCGTGTTCACAGAACCGGGCAGTTCCCTGATATCCCAGCAGTTGACACCGGCATCCGCCATAATATCTGCCGCCCTTATTCCCGCACATACCACAGGGATCTCGTTCAGGTCCAGGCCGGAACCATGCAATTCAGCCAGGGCATGGGATGTCACCTGTTCGTTGAGTGATCCGCACATGCCCTGGTCAGATCCGAATACCACGGCCCCGGGCTTTTTTCTGGCAGACTGTCTGGTATACAGCCGGGTATCTGTATCATGGCGCAGAACAATACCCAATGCCATCTCAAGGGTTTGTGCATATTCCACCAGAGAATGGGATGCCTGTTCATACTGGCGGATGTTTACAGCAGCCAGGGACTTCATGGTCCGCACCACTGTATGCAGGTCATCCGTACTGTCTATTCTGCGCTTAAGCTGTGCCAGGGTCTGCATCAGATGATTCTTTCGTGGTTGGTTTTACAGCTTTTTGTGCTGTCTGCACCAATGCATCAATGGCTTTTTCATCGATTTTTTTTCCTTGGGCAATATTGTCCATCATCTCCTGGTGATCTGCATTGGCTGCCTGGCGGATTTTTTTCTGGGCCCCGGCAATATCAGACAAGGCGACTTCATCGAATACACCATGGGTCATGGCGATCAACACGGCAATCTGATCAGCTGCAGGCAGGGGGGAATACCGGTATTGTTTTAAAATTTCGCGTATCCGCCGTCCCCGGGACAGCTTTTTCTGGGTTTCTTCGTCCAGGCGGGCCCCGAAGCGTGAAAATGATTCCAGTTCTTCAAACTGGGAATAGGTCAGCCGCAGGTCTCCGGCAACCGTCCGGTAGGCCGGCAGCTGGGCTTTACCGCCCACACGGGATACGGATTTTCCCACATCCACGGCCGGCAGTATGCCTTTTCTGAAAAACATGGGAGACAGATAAATCTGGCCGTCGGTAATGGAAATAAGGTTGGTGGGAATATATGCGGAAATATTCTGGGCCTCGGTTTCAATGATGGGCAGCGCTGTCAAAGATCCCCCTCCCTTGTCTTTGGTCAGGCGGGTGGACCTTTCCAGCAAGCGGGCATGGATATAAAAAATATCGCCCGGGAACGCTTCTCTTCCCGGAGGTCTGCGCAAAAGCAAGGAAAGCTCCCGGTAGGCCCGGGCATGGCGGGTGAGGTCATCATAAACAATGAGCACATCCTGTCCCTGCTGCATGAAATGCTCTGCCATGGCAGTGGCGGTATAAGGGGCCATGAACTGCAGTCCCGGTGGATCTTCCTCTGTGGAAACAACTGCGAAGGAATAGTCCATGGCATCATGGGCCTTGAGTTCGGCGATAACCTTGGCAAGGGCTGCCCCGCGCTTGCCGATACCGCAGTAGATGCAGATAACATCTTTGTTTTTCTGGTTGGCAATGGTGTCAAGGGTTATGGCGGTTTTTCCGGTCTGCCGGTCCCCGAGGATCAGCTCACGCTGTCCCCGGCCGATGGGAATCAATGTGTCTATGACGGTAATGCCTGTCTGCAAAGGGATGATTACCGGTGCACGGTCCATGATTTCCGGGGCCGGCTGTTCCACCGCCCTGAGGGTGGTATGAGAAAGGGGGCCTTCCCGGTCAAGGGGTTTTCCCCGGGCATCCACCACCCGGCCGATGAGTGCGTCACCCACAGGGACAGACATGACCCTGTGGGTCCGGTTAACCTCATCACCGGCACTGAGATTATCGGTTTCATCCAGCATGATCACACCGATGACATCCGTATTCAAATCAAAAGCCATGCCGTAGGCATCCGGGGTACAGATCAGCAATTCCTCGGACTGCACATCTGTGAGACCCGAGACCGTTATAATGCCCGAACTGATGGAGGCAATGCGGCCATAATCGCGTACCTCCACAAAGGGTTCCTTTTTCTCCACTATATCTGCCATGGTGGATATAAATCCATCCATCACAGATGCCAATTCACTGGTTTCTGATTCATTGGTTTTCTGATTCATGGTCCCTGCTTTCAATGGCCTGGTCCAGCTCTTTTTCCAGCGCATCCAGATAGTTTTGTGCATGCCAGGTGATTTTTTTGCCGCCGGCAGCAAGGGCAAGGCCAAAAATCAATTCCGGTCTGACATCAAAGGCAATATCCTGTAAATCCGACCGCTTTTCCGACAGCGCTTTTTGAATGGAATTTTTCTGCTTTTTAGACAATTCAAATCCAGTGCTTATCCTGGGCGGTTCTTCAAGGCTTTCAGGCAATTTGTCTTTGTCCAGATCCTGGAACCGGGACAAAAATTTCTTAATGGCCTGGTCCTGGACATCGGTGTCAGCCAGAAGGGACAGGTTCTTTTTCACCGTATCGAAAATCTGCCGGGCAGCCTGCTTTTGAAACCGCTCAAAAAAAGAGGATTTTTGCTTTTCCAGGGCATTCTGCCAGCTTTTTTTCAACCCGTCCACTTCCTGCCGGGCTTCTTTTACCAGGGCATTCCGCCGGTCTTTTGCCTCTTTTTCAGCTTCTTCCAATCTGGCATCCCATTTGTCTTCAAGCGCTTTTGTTTTTTGGGTATAATGTTCGTATTCCTGTTCGGCTTCTTGTTTTTGTTTTTCTGCCTTATCAAAGCGCTCCTGGATATTTTTTTCCCGCTGGTCAATGGCGTTTTTGATTTTGTCAAACAAGAATATCTTCAACAGCACAAGCAGGATCAAAAAATTGACCACCTGGGCTGCCACTGTAAACCAGTCAATCAACATGGCATTTTCCTCACTTGGCTGCTGAAATCACATAATCCCAGAAAGGGTTGGCAAACAACA
>JAABSS010000437.1 GCA_011390235.1 Desulfotignum sp. | reverse complement strand
GGGAGGCCAGTTTTTCCTCTAAGAACCGGTTGGTGGGATTGGTCAGTCGCATATAGATATGATCGGGCTGCTGACCGGCAAAAGTCTGGCTCAAGTTGTATGCAGTCTCATGAAAATGGGCGGCAGACTGGAAGATGGGGGGTAGGGTGGCCCCTTCCCAGTCATGGTCTTTGATCCCTTCATGAATGGCCCTTGTTTCAAAGTGAAGCGTTTTGTCCATCAGTCAGTTCCTCACCACAATATATCAGGGTTGAAAAAACTTTAATATCACCTTGTGGTATATTTTTGTCAAGTGTAAATTGGTCTCTCCCCGGGGCCATCGCATGGAACCATGTCCTGTTCAGCTGCTTGATACCCCGCCCCCTGATGGTGCCGTGTGACCGGCCCGGGTCCGTTGTTTACAGTACCCCCCCGCGGCACAGATCAATGAAAAAGCTTGATGTAAGATTCCATTCCAGATAAATAGACTGATAAACCGCCTTTTGGCGGGCTGTAAATGCAAACCCAACCACATGAGGAGTGTGAACATATGCCGGTAGTGACATGGAAAAAAGAAAACAAGATTGCAGTTGTGGAGATGTGCAACGGCCCCAACCGGATGAACCAGGTATTTTCCCAGGACTTTAATCAGTGCTTGGACCAGGTCCAGGAAGATACAGATATCCGGGCCTTGGTCCTGACCGCCACGGATGAAAAGAATTTTTCCCAGGGCATTGATGTGGAATGGATCGGCAAAAAGATCCAGGATCAGGACAATGACACAGTGATGACCTTTATGTATGGCATGAACCGGATTTTCAAACGCCTGCTGCTGTTTCCCGTGCCGGTGATTGCCGCTATCAACGGCCACGCATTCGGCAACGGGGCCATCCTTTCCTGTGCCTGTGATTTCCGGTTAATGAAAAAGGACAGAGGATTTTTCTGCTTTCCCGAAGTGGATGTGGGCATTCCGTTTCTGCCCGGCATGATCGCCTTTGTGCGCAAGGCATTGCCCGAACACCTGTTCAACCGGATGATCCTGTCAGGCCAGCGCATGACCGCTGATGACCTTGAAGCACACAGCGTCATTATCAAGGCCTGCGACAACCAGGAAATCCTGATGACAGAAGCCCTGGCCTTTGCAGCAGCATTTGATAAAAAACCGGGGATTTTCCGGGAATTGAAGCAGCGCATGCACAAAGATCTGGTCCGGGTCATGGAGGAACAGGATCCGGTGTACATCGATGCGCTCAATCTTTTTGTGGCGGATTGAAATAATTGAAAACAGGTGTTCAAGGGAAGTAAAACTATCGGATTTGAGGGCTGCACCGCCATCGTAACCGGTGTCGGCATCGGCCGGGCCTTTGCCCTGGCTCTGGCCGGCGGCGGGCAAAAGTGGTGGGCAAAGCTATCGGCAGAATCAGGGACAACCTGCGGCTGACGGATCAGGTGCCCCCTGGCTTGACTTTTCCAGGTGTTTGTGGTTTGACCTGTTGTAATTGATGCATTGCTTTTAACGCCGCAAGCAGTAAGGAGCAGATATGAACCCGTTGCATTCGATCCGCACCAAACAGATGGCGGGATTTCTGGCAATTGCCGCCATTACGGCTATTGTCAGTCTGGTGAGTTATAATGGTATGAAAAATCTGGAGGCCAGCTTCAGACAGGTCATTGAAACAGCCCCTCTGACGGAATCGGCCATTAACATGAAACTGGCGGTGAGTCAGGATATTGTGGCTATCATGACCCTCATGGCTGCTTTGGACACGGACCAGCTTGATGCTGCCTGGCAGGTGCATCTGGAAAACGCGGCCCGCTTTAACCAGTACCAAAAGTCAATCCTGGAGGGTGGTGACATTGGTGATAAACATATTTTTTCCACCCAGGATCCGGAACTGCGGCAAATCATCCAGGACGTAAAACAATTTCATACATCAGTTTTTCTTCCCAGTTTCAAGGTGGCCTATGACCAGATGCATCTGCAGTTATCTGCAGAACCTTATGATTACGCGCTTCTGGATACCATAGATGAAAAAACCATTGCCCTGGCCAATGATCTGACCCGGCAGCTGGACCAGGCCGTTGCCTTATCCCAGGGGCTTATCCTTCAGGCTGAAGCAGATCTGATAAATGAAAAGCAGCAGGCGGTTGCCATTCTGACGGCAGTCACACTGGTGGGAATCGCGGCAGCCGTTTTGCTGGGATTTGTCGTGTCGGGCCGGATTGCCAACCCGGTTAAAAAAGCGGCAGCCTTCACCGGAGATGTTGCCCGGGGAGATTTTTCCAAAACCCTGGAGGTTACCCAGAAAGATGAAATCGGTTCCATGGTGAATGCCATGAACCAGATGGTACAGAAACTGGCATCGGTTTTTAAAAACATTGCCCAGGGGGTGGCCACCCTGGATCAGACAGCAGGGGATTTATCCGAAATTTCAGACACTCTGAAGACCCGCGCTGAACAAATGACCGATAAATCAGGTGCTGTCAGTGGTGCGGCCCAGGCAATGCAGGAACGGGTGGCGTCTGTCACCCAAAGTTCCCAGGCTTTTTCAGATAACCTGGATACGGTATCCGCTGCCATGGAACAGATGAATAGCACTGTGGCGGAAATTGCAAAAAATACCAGTGAGGCCCGGGAGATTTCAGAGACAGCGGTTTCAACAGCCAGCAGCGCTTCCAGCCGGGTGGATGAGCTGGGCAAAGATGCAGCTGAAATCGGGCAGGTCACCCAGACCATCACCGACATATCAGACCAGACCAACCTGCTGGCATTGAATGCCACCATTGAAGCGGCCCGGGCAGGAGAAGCCGGTAAAGGCTTTGCCGTTGTAGCCAATGAAATCAAAGGACTGGCCCGGCAGACAGCAGATGCTGCCAAAGATATCTCGAAAAAAATTGCGCGTATCCAGGATTCTTCCAAGGGGACCGTAACGGAGATTCAGCAGATTTCAAAGGTAATCAATGATGTAAACACGATTGTCTCCTCTATTGCCGGTGCCATTGAAGAGCAGTCCAGCACAGCCAAAGAGATTGCTGAAAACATCTCCATGGCTGCCCAGGGGGTACATGACAACCATGAACATATTGCAGACATATCCCGGGCATCATCCCGGATAACTGAAGACATCCTCAGTGTTGACAACCATGCCGGCACTGTCACAGATACCAGCCGAAAGGTGACCGAAAACGTGACCCGGATCACGGAATTTGCCTCCAGCCTGGGACAGTCAGTCCGCCGCTTCAAGATATAGCTGACAAACAAGAAGGACAAAAAGGGCTTGTATATGGAATGCCTCTGGATATCCCCATAATGGAACATAAAATGGAATGAACATTTTAGCGTTATCCCTTGATCAACTGACCCACCTTCTTGAAGCAAATTATGGCAAAGGCCGGTTTCATGCCCGGGCCCTGTACCGGGAAATTTTTAAAAATGCAAATCCGGAGTTTTTTTCAGCACCTGAATTTGCCGCTTCCTTCAACCTGGCCAGGGCCCTGCGCAAAAACATCTGCCTGGAACCAGGCAGTATAACAAAGGTTTTCCAGGACAAGGATCTCACCAAATTCATTACCCGCCTGTCCGACGGCCTGGACATAGAATCGGTCATCGTTCCCATGAACCGGTACAACACCCTGTGTGTTTCCAGCCAGGTGGGGTGCCGTATGGGATGCGCTTTTTGTGAAACAGGGGGCATGGGATTGAAACGTAACCTTACAGTATGTGAAATCACCGGCCAGTTGTACAATACCAGGCACATATTGAAAAAGCAGATCAAAAATATCGTATTCATGGGCATGGGAGAGCCTTTTGACAATTTTGAATCTGTCATGGCTGCCGTGCAGATCATGAATGAGCAGAAAGGGTTTGACATTGCCCTGCGCCACATGACCATTTCCACGGCCGGTGTGGTGCCGGGTATCCGAAAATTGGCTGCCATGAACCTGCCGGGCATCCGGCTGGCCGTGTCGATCAATGCCCCTGACAACCTGACCCGGTCAAAGCTGATGCCTCTGAACAATGCCTGGCCCCTGGAAAAACTTAAACAAACCCTGGCAGCCTTTCCTCTGCCCCGGAAAGGTACCTTTCTGCTTGAATACATCCTTATAAAAGGGATGAATGATTCTGATGCCCATGCAGACATGCTGGCAAATTTCATTCATCCCCTGCCGGTGCGCCTGAATCTCATTCCCTGCAACCCGGTACCCGGTCTTGCCCATGAAAGTCCCTCAGATGAAGAAATGAACCGGTTTTCACAAAAACTGGTTGAAAAAAATATTTTTGTCATACGGCGCTGGAGCAAAGGCAGATCTGTGTCTGCCGGCTGTGGTCAGCTGGGGAGGCAAATAGAAGGGCTGTAATTTTTTTGCTCTATTTGGGTGTCCATCTTGACAGGGTGCTGAGAATAGAGATAGTCTACGGGGCACACCAAATTTTTAAGATGCAGGGCACACATGACCTATCCAGAAGACAAAAACAGATCAGGCGAGTACCTGCGCCTGGCTTTAAATTATCTGGTCAAGTATGATCTGCCGGCCAATCCGGTCAACTACACGGTCTGGTATGAATATGTGTCCGGCAGAAACCTGAAATTAAAAAAAGCCGTAGACTTGTCCATAAAATCTGATCAGCCCCTGGATGGGGAATGCATTAAAAATTTTTATAAAAAATATGTCACTGATGGTGACCGAATCATCATCAGCCGTCTGCTCATCAAGATCAATCTCATGCTCAGGGATATTACCCATCATATTCTGGAAACAGAAGGGGACCTGGCAGGCCATGGTAAAAATCTGGGAGATTTGGCGGAAAAAATAAATACAGTGCATGATTTTGAGGGAATCAGGGAAATTGTGGATCAGATGCTGGAGGAAACCAGGGGCTTGATCTCATCCGGCTCCAGGCTCCAGAGCCGGATGACGGTATCATCCCAGGATTTGAAACAATTGTCCCTGGAACTGGAAAAATCCCAGAAAGAAGCTCAGACAGATGCCCTGACCGGTCTGGTCAACCGAAGGGGGCTTGAAAGGGTTTTTGAACTGGAGCGCATCAGGGCCAGGCAGAACCAGGAACCTTTCTCTATAATTCTCCTGGATATTGATCATTTCAAAAAGGTAAATGATACCTATGGCCACTTGGTGGGAGACAGCCTGCTTAAGGGGATTTCAAAAATACTGGCCCACCATTTGAGAAAAAATGATGTTGCTGCCAGGTTCGGGGGAGAAGAATTTCTGGTTGTGCTGCCGGAAACCGGTATCAGTGGTGCCTGTACAGTGGCAAAAAAAATTCAAGATGCCCTGTCCTCCAAGGAATGGAAAGTCAGGGAATCTGGAAAACGTATCGGTGCAGTGACTGTTTCCATAGGCATTGCCAGGTATGTCCTGAATGAACCACAAGAAACTTTTTTCAAAAGAGCGGATGATGCCCTTTATAAGGCCAAGCGCAATGGCAGAAACCAGATTGTGACCCAGGCGGATATAATATAATCCGGCAGACCGGCAAATACCACCGGCCGGGCTGTCCGTGATCCGGTTTTCCGGCGGGGCGTATCATTCTGTGAGTTTTTTTATGTTATCTCTGGCAAATGCAATGGTGGGATCAATTTCCAGCGCCATTTCATAGTATTTTATCGCCAGTGCAGTTTCCCCCAGTTCCCGGTAATTGGAACCGATATTGGCATAGTTGATGGCCTGGGACGGGTCCACTTCCAGGGCGTTTTCAAAACAGGCGATGGCTTTGTGGTGGTTTTTTTGCATAAAATGACAGACCCCAATGGTGTTGAGCAGGTCCGGCCGCTGGGAGTCCACGGACAGTCCTTTTTCGCAGATGATGATCGCTCTTTCATACAGGCCCAGATCCTTGAGACAGGCCCCCATATGGGAACAGATGTCCGGCAGGTTCATTGGGACCGGTTCTCTTTCCAGGGCGGTTTCAAATTCCTGCAGCGCGGTGTGAAGGTCGCCCAGCACATTGTATACCAGTCCTTTGTAAAAACTGGTGTAATATTGATCCGGCAGGGCTTTTTCCAGGGCAGCCAGTTTGTCCAGGGCCTGGACAGGATTCAGGGTTTCGGTGATGAGCCTGGCTGAAAACATGCCCACGCTGGCAGATGCGGCCCGCTCCCTGAAATGGGCCCCCGGCATGATGGTGTAAAAGGCCGGGATATCCAGATCCTGGTGCCGGGTGTCAATGGCCAGAATCTGGTAATCTTTTTTGCCCAGTGTGGCAATGAGATTTTCCACCTCAACCCGGATATTGGGATCTGACAGGTCCGGTAGATCAGACATATCCTTCATGGTCTCTGGATGGGTGATAAAGGCGGCATCTGCGATGTTGGTGAATTTGGGCAGGCCCGAGGCCACATAATTGGATCCGGAATTGAAATCACCAGCCAGCTGGGCCACCTCGGTCAGGGCACGTCCCATGGCTTTCTGGGGATCAGGCGAAGTGCCTGCGGTCCAAACGATCTCGCTTTTTTCCGGAAACGTGGCCGGATCCCAGGCCAGAACAGCAATGGTGGGAATACCCGTGTCCAGGGAAAGATCTGTTGCATGCACCTGAATGCCGCAGTTTCTGTATTTTGCCAGCATCTCTTGCACCAGAGGATCGGTGAAGGTGTTCAGACGGATACCCGGGATATCCAGTTTTCCCTGGCTTACCAGAGAAGATGTGTGCCGCTCCACCAGTTCGCAGATACCCTGGCTCAAGGCTTCTTCATTGCAGTTGCCTGCACAGGGCCCGTTGAATTCATTGATCATGTAAAACCAGGTAAAGGGAATCAGCACTTCTTGGCCCAGGGTCAGGTTATACCCTGTGGTCCATTGCAGGTTCAGGCTGTCAAATATGGGTTTGACCCTGTGGGCATCAGCTGTATTGTCATGCACAGAACGGATGATCTGGTCAAAGGGCAGGATGTTTTCCCCGAGGTCCTCTGCCCGGGCAGAAAGGAAATTGCTTTTTTTGTTCACAAAGGAAAAAAAGCTGAAGCGTTCCGCCAGCTCCATAACAGCACTGGCTTCTGACTGGTCCGGAGTACCGCCTTTTCCCATCTGCTTGTTGGTGCCGATAACCTGCCTGGCATCTGTACCGCACTCGCTGAAAAAAACCGGTATGTCCAGGCGGCCGTTGTCAATGCGGCGGGTCCGGCTCAGAATATCCAGCCGGGTGCTGGCAGCTTTTTCTTTGAACCGGGCCACGGTCTTTTCCGGGGGCATGATTTTATCCTGGTCATAGGTGTAGCCTTTTACCGCATCCGTAAGTTCGATGGTATATGTCATGAAAATCTCTTTCGTATCCAGGGAGTAAATGTTGTACAGATATGCTGCAGGTACTGGAAAAGCATCTGAAAATAGGCTTTAATGGTCCTGGCATCTGTTATTTCAAAAGGGTTACTGCATCACCCACCCGGATGGTGCCGCCGGTAAGAATTTTTGCAAACACCCCTTCTTTGGGCATTATACAGTCTCCGGTGCGGTAAAAAATGGCGCATTTTTTGTGGCATTCTTTGCCGATCTGGGTGATTTCCACAAGGGCTGTGTCCCCCAGCCGCACCTGCTGCCCGATTTTCTGGGTTTTCCAGTCAATGCCGGTGGTGGCGATGTTTTCAGCAAAATCTCCGAAATGCAGGACAAACGCTTCGGTATTGACCGCATCAATGCTTTCTGCTGCCAGAAAACTGAGCTGCCGGTGCCAGTCTCCGGCATGGGCATCCCCTTTGATGCCATGGTTTTCCAACAGTTCGGCCTGGTCAATGCACTGCTTGGTGGTGCCTTTTTTTTTGCTTACAGCAATGGAAACTATTTTCACGGCGCTTCCTTTTTTTGTGTTTATCAATACAGGCAAGATTTATATCACATTGTGGCAGTAAATTTCAATACCAAAAGCATGCTTCCGGCGGGCAGAGGTGGTGGCAGGTTATTTTTTGTCTGACCTGTTTCGGGATTGTTCGTTTACAGGCGGGGCTGCTGCAGGGGGTTCCACAGACGTTGTCCGGGGAAAAGGGTCTGTTTTTGAAAAAAAAGCTGCATCAATGTGCTGGTTGATTTTTTTGGCAAGACCTGCCGGCAGTTTCTGCAGGGCAAATGACTGCTGGATGCAGGCTTCAAGGCAGGTGTCCATGTCATATAATTGCCTGCAGTCTTCACATTCCTGGATATGGCCCAGTATGCCGGGATCCTCGGTCTGCTTGTGTGCAGACCGGTTCTGCAGCCAGATAAAAAAGTCATTACAGTTCATGGGTCAGATATGTTCCGGTTTATTGTTTATGTGGAGGCTGTTTTTTCTGCTGTCTTTTAATTTTTTCAACAACTTTACCTTTAATGCCTCTTTTGCCCTGTTCAATCTGGACATCACCGTTCCAATGGGAATATCAAGCGTTTTGGCAATGTCTTTGTACAGCATATCATCCATATAATACAAGATCAAAATTTCTTTGTATTGTATGGGCAGCTGGTCAATGGCATCATTGACTATTCTGGTATCAACTGCCTGTTCCAGCAGTATGTCTGCTCCCTTTTTTTGTGTTTCAGATTTGAGGAATGCAATGTAGTCGCTTTTCTGGAGCTGCTGCCTGGCATTGTCTTTCTGGCAGGTTTTTAAAAAATTATTGCGCAGAATTCTCAACAGCCAGGACTTGCATTTCGCCGGATCCTTGAGCTGGGAAAATTTGTGAAAAGCCATCATAAATGTTTCCTGCACAATATCTTCCGCATCAAATACATTGCCGGTGTATTTAAGGGCCACATTGTATAAAAGCTTCATATGGGGATATGTCAGCTTTTTAAACTGCTTATTATTTGTTTTCAATATCATATTATCATATCCTGATTAGCCTCCTGAATTTAAGATAATCAGGATATGAATCAAAGCAATTGCTTTTTACCATATGACAGGTATGGACCCTGTTTTATTCCAGGATTTTACTGTACCGGTTCCAGGTGAACCATCACCTCGATGATATTGTGTTTGGTTTTTATCAGGGTTTCTTTTACTGCCTCGGAGATGTCATGGCCCTGCTGCACAGTGATCCGGCCATCCACCTCCAGGTGCAGATCAACATAAAAAGCGCCGCCTGTTTTTCTGGACCTGAGCCTGTGCACCCCTCTGACATGGGGGATATTTTTGATAAGGGTCTGGATACGTAACATCTCCTGCTGGGACATACCTGCATCCACCAGTTCCGCTATGCTGCATCCCAGAATACCAAGCCCAGTCTTGATGATGAAAATCGATACCACGATGGCCCCTACCGGGTCCAAAAACCCCAGTTTCGGATTGATGAGGCAGGCAGTCACTGCCACCAGTACCGGAATGGATGACAATGCATCTGTCCGGTGGTGCCAGGCATTGGCTTTAAGGGAAGATGCCCGGTTTTTTACCCCGGCTGTATATGTGATCCTGAAAAGAATCTCTTTGACAATAACAGACAGGACAGGGGCGAAGATCACCATTGGATGCAGTTTTGTTTCCACAGGATGCATCAGGGAAATGATGGCGTTATACCCGATACCGGCTGCCACACCAAGCAGGATCAGGCTGATGGAAATGGTAACAAAGGATTCGATTTTCTGGTGGCCGAAAGGATGGCATGCATCAGGCGGGGCTGTCCAGTACCGGACACCGAACAGGATCACCAGATCTGATCCGGTATCGGAAAAACTGTGCAGGGCATCTGCCACCACTGCCTGGCTGCTGCCTGCAATGCCCATGGTAAGCTTGATCAGGGCCAGGACCACATTGGTCCAAAGGCCGATCCAGGTGATTTTTTCAATATTTTTTCTGGTCTGGTTTAATGTGGTCATGGTAGATTCCCGTATATCACAGACAGGTCAATCAAGGGGATGAATTTGTGGTTGGCCGTTGGAAATGCAAGCCTGTGGATATTTTCAGGGGCAATCCACTGGTGGTCAATGGGGCCGTCCAATACCACATCTCCTGATATATAATCACAGTAAAATACATCCATTTCAATCTTAAAATGGGTATAGGCATGCCTGACATGGGTCAGAAACGAAACAATCCTGACATCCAGGCCGGTTTCTTCTTTGATTTCCCTGATGCAGGCATGTTCTGCGCTTTCATTTTTCTTTTGTTTGCCCCCGGGAAATTCCCATAATCCCCCCAGCAGACCGTCCAGTTTTCTTCGGGTTACCAGGACGTTGCCCTCTTTGATGACAATGCCGGTGCTGATGCGGTGGCAGGGAATTTTTTTTGGTTTCAGCCGCAGCGGATAGAGGGAAACCCGTCTGCCGGCCAGGGCCAGGCAGTGGTGTGCCAGGGGGCAGCTGCCGCAGTCAGGAACCGCCGGTGTACAGACCAGAGCCCCCAGCTCCATGAGGGCCTGGTTGAAACCGCCCGGATCTGTCCGGTCCACAAGGGTGTCTGCAATGGCCTTGAACCGGTAGTGGGCAGCTGACTGGTTCACCGGGATATCCAGGCATAACAGCCGTGCCAGCACCCGTTTTACATTGGCATCCACCACCGCATGGACCTGGTTGAATGCCATGCTCATCACGGCTGATGCAATATAATCCCCCACCCCGGGCAGGGCTTTGAAATCGGAAAACCGCTCCGGGATGCGGCCGCCCATTTGCTGTACCACCTGCCGGGCCGCCTTGTGCAGGTTTCTGGCTCTGGCATAATACCCC
>JAABSS010000435.1 GCA_011390235.1 Desulfotignum sp. | reverse complement strand
TCAATGTCGATAATTTTTTGTTTCAGGTATGGTTTGGACTGGTAACTGGTGATCTGCATGATTTTTTGGGTCAGTTTACCCAGCCGGTTGATGTTGGTTTTGATGGTCTCCACGGTTTTATAATGCGGGTCATCTTTTTCCATATCCATTATCAGTATTTCAGAATGGCCTGAAACAATCTGTAATGGCTGGTTCAGCTCGTGGCAGATGGCACCGGCCATTTCCAGCACCCCCTGGAGTCTTTCGCGTTCCCGCATCTCATTTTGCAGAACAATCATGCGCCGTCCCACATTGATTCTGGCCTGCAGCTCGGCCATGTTATAGGGTTTGACAACATAATCATCCGCCCCGGCTTCAAGTCCCTGGACAAGATCTTCACTGTTGTTCCGGGAGGTGAGCAGGATCAGGTACAAAGGGTCTTTGTCATTGTGCTGCCGAAGTGTTCTGCACAGGTCAGGGCCGTTTATTCCCGGCATTTCCCAGTCCAACAGTGCCAGCTGGGGGGCATCTTTCTGTTGAAATGCCGCAAAGGCGGCATCTCCATCCTCAGTGCTGACAACAGTGTATTCCCATTTGGCCAAAACCGCCTGGAGCATGGCACGGGATACAGCATCATCTTCAGCAATCAAAATTTTCATGAAAGACTCCTTTAATGCAATATTTCAGGCAGATCTTTTTCCAGGCTAAAACAAGGCTTCACAGTTCTGCCTCCATGGATGCTTTAACCTGGATGAACCGGTGTTCCAGTTTGGCCATCAGGATGGCCGCCTGCCTCGTATTCCCGTCAGAGCATGTTTTTTCCAAGGCCTGGGCGGTTTTATACATCTGTTTGGCAGACATATTTGCTGCCGCTCCTTTTATCTTGTGAGCCTGGGCACCTGCCTGATCTGCCCGGCCCTTTTCCACAAGGGATCTGGCTGCAGCCAGTTGTTTTGGTATGTCTGATAAAAACCGCGCTATGATTGTCTTTGCCAGGTTCTGGTCATCCATCACCCGGTTGAAAAATTCGGTGCGGTCAAAGAAGATACCCGCACCTGGATCATGGCTGCCATGGGCCGGCACCTGATGGCCAGAGGTTTTCTCCTGGCCGGGTGGCCCTGTTTTTCCCCCGGGCAGCCATTTTTTCAATTCATCCGCCAGTGCCACCGGATTGACAGGTTTGGAAATATAGCCGTTCATGCCTGCAGCAAGGCAGGCTTCTTTATCTCCGGCCATGGCAAGGGCGGTCATGGCAATAATGGGTAGATCATGGCTGCACACAGATGACTGGGGACTGCGGATACGGCGGGTGGCTTCCAGCCCGTCCATTTCAGGCATCTGCACATCCATGAGTATCAGGTCATAGCAGAAGGATTCCAGGGCCTGTAAAGCCTCAAGTCCATTGGCCACGGCATGGGCCTGGAGCCCCAGCTTTTCTAAAATACCCAGAGCCACCTGCTGGTTGATGATATTGTCTTCAGCAAGCAGGATGTGGACGTTGCTGTCAACAGAGAGTTTCAGGGCTTTCCGGGCGGTGGCATTGTCATCCACAACCAATGCCCGTACCCCATGCAGATCTGCAGGTACAGTACTTGGGGTCTGGGTGGCCCGGGGCTGCCTGCCCAGATCTGCGGTGAACCAGAATGTCGACCCCTTGCCTGGTTCGCTCTCAACATGGATGGTGCCTCCCATCATTTCCACCAGCTGCCTGGAGATGGCAAGTCCCAGGCCGGTTCCCCCGTATTGGCGGGTGGTAGAGGCATCCACCTGGGAAAATTTATGAAAGAGAAGCCCCATCTTGTCTTCAGGAATGCCGATGCCGGTGTCCTGGACTGAAAAGCGCAGCATTACCCTGTCGCGGGTTTCAGAAACCAGGGCAACCCGTATCGCCACCTCGCCGCTGTGGGTGAATTTGATGGCATTGCCGGTCAGGTTGGTGAGAATCTGGCGCAGCCGGCCAGGGTCTCCATTAAGCAGTACCGGCACATCAGGATCAGGGCTGCAGATTATTTCCAGCCCTTTTTGTTC
>JAABSS010000434.1 GCA_011390235.1 Desulfotignum sp. | reverse complement strand
AAAGGAAATCATATCATCATCTCCCAGGATGGGTTTGATATCCTGCTTTTTTTCTTTCATCTGTCCCTGTGCCTTTGCCAGTTGTGCGAAATTCTGTATATTGCCCATGGAAAAAAGCTGGGCATAAGCAATGGGCAGTGCCCCTGCCTTGCGAACTTTCAGAAACGTTTTATCTTCCAGGGCGTTGAATTTTGTCTCATCTATCCGGTACAGACCGGTAACAGGTTTTTCCTGGTCTTTATCCTGGATTTTTAGAGGCCATTCCATGACAAGGCCGGCCTCTGCCAGAGAGGTCACAGCCAGATTGGTTGCCGCCCTGTTCTGCTCCACCTGGTTCAAGAAATTCATAATCTCTTTCACCGGCCTGGATACCTCTCCTGCCTCATCAAAAAACGGTTCACCTGCGGATTTATCAGCATTGACCAGCCCGGATTCTTCATCCACACACAGGACCAGGTTGTCGTGTCCTTGGGTTTTTGCCAGCTGAAACGGGTATCCCCTGAAAACAGACGGGATGTATTTGCCAAGCCACCGGCCGTCCGGGCCAACAAACAGATTGGTACCCGGGGTGAGGGACAATACTGCCGCCAGGAAAAAGCGGTTCTGCTGCTTGACAAACGCCATGGGAAGGGCGGAAACCGCTTTGGCAATTTCTGCTCCCGCAAGGGGAGCCAGGTTGTCTTTGGATGCAAATGTATAAGATGAAAACCGGGTCCAGGATTTTTCAGTGTGGTTTTGTTTGGTAATGGGTACAAGCTGCCGCATGGTATGCTCCTTGCTGATTGTTATTGTGTTTATGTTGTCTATTTATGGTCAGCCCTTTTCATGTATACCGATTCAATTTCAAACAAAGGAGATGATATCATTGTCCGCATCCCTTGGGCAAGCGTGTGTCATGTTTTTTTCCCGGGACACCCAGAAAAAACTGGCTGAGGCCCTGCATATTCAACAACCTGCCATAGCAAAAATGGAAAAACGAACAGACATTTACATCTCCACATTGCGCAGCCATATCGAGGCAATGGGAGGGAAATTGGAAATTCTGGCAAGTTTCCCCGACGGAACCGTACAGATAAATAATTTTTCCGATCTGGGGTAGCTTGATCCGCACACAGAAAAAAAATGAATCTTAGCGGACTTAGGGTGTCGCGGACCCTATACAATTATTCTTTATAGGGTTTGTGACACCTTGGTGGTTTTTTACCATGCTACCTGGCTTGCAAGACGGTTGTGTTCACGTTTTATCAGTATAGCGATGAGGGCTTTGTCAGGTTGCATTGTTTTTTCTGTGGTTTAGTGAAAACCCAGGATTTGAGTTTTTTTCCCAGGACACTGTCTCCCAGTCAGCCAGCGGTTTTTCCACTGTAACCGCCATATAATCGGATACAGTGACCCGGTTTTCAAACTGATTGGCGGCAGCAACGGTTGCCTTCCCCTTCGGATGCTCTGTTGAGAATAGCCGCATACAATGCGGAAATTTCGGTTTTGGTTACCCCGGCCCATGCGGTTACCGGCAACAGGAAAATGGAAAACAAAACACATGCGGTTATTTTCAGTTTCATAGAATCCTTTTTAATCAGCTGTTCCTGAACAAGACATCACTTTATCCACCTGTTCCATAATAAAAACGGGGCACCAAAATACCCCGTCTTTATTCTCCAAAACATTAGAGACCTATCAATTCTGAACATGATTGTCAATCAGGCATAAAGACACCGACACAGCAAATCCCCCCTTCCCTTCCTCTCTGTGTCTGTGGTTCAATCCACCATCCCCTATTCCACCGCAGAACTCAGAGATTCACAGAGAATTTTTTCCCGGGAGCGTTTGTGTAAGGCCAATAAAAAAACGTGGTCTGTCCCCTATTTTTCCTATTTTTCTCTATTTTTCGTCGCCCTATTTTTCGCTAATCCAGATTCCATTCACTATATGCCTTTATCTGATCATACATGGCATCAGGTGAAAGATCAAGTTCCCCCGGCCAGGTGACGGCACCATATACATGCGTTGCACTGGAAAATCTTTCA
>JAABSS010000433.1 GCA_011390235.1 Desulfotignum sp. | reverse complement strand
ACAATTTCCGGTCATGCAGCATATCCTGCCGACCTGCCTGGATCATGGCTGCGGGCATCTGTCTGCTTTTTTTCTGGACAGGTTTCATCGGCACCGGCATGGCATCGGTTCCCAAACAGCAATACCTGGCAGCAGATGCCTGCTTTAAAACCTTGCGCAACTCTCCTGTAAAGCGCCAGAAAGTATCGGAATGGCTGGGATGCATCCACCGGTATGAAGCCATCTATAAGACAAATCCACAAAGTTCCTGGGCACCGGCCGGCATGTACAAGGCTGCCGAACTCTACCTGCAGCTGTTCGGTCTTTCCAAAGACGAAATGTACAAAACCCGGGCCATTGACCTGCTGATCAGAATCAGAAACAAATACACAGACTCGGCCTACAGCGCCCGGGCCAAAACACAGCTCACCGCCCTTTCTGAAAGCCCGGATCCCCGGCGCCACCCGCCCAAGCACATCCGGTCCAAAAAAACGGAAACAAAAAAAGAAACCCTGAACATTGCAGATGCAGCTACCAAAAACACAGACCAGGCTGACCAGAATACGGATTTTGACCGGCAGACCACCACCCGTGAATCACACCTGCAGGAAATGAACGGGTATGCTGCAGCAGATGCCCCTGACGGGGACCAGCCCCCTGACCACAACATGTCCGGTACAGATGCCCATGTCACCGACCTGCGGTTCTGGTCCAACCCGGACTACACCAGGGTTGTCATCAATGCCACCCGGGACCGCACCTATTCCCACCACCTGCTCAAAAAAGACCCGGATCTGAACATACCCTTTCAACGGCTTTATGTGGATATCCCCCGGGCCCGGCTGGGAAAAGGGGTGGCAGAACATACCCCCATCAATGATGATCTGCTCAAACAGGCCAGGGCCGGCCAGTACCTTCCCCACACCGTGCGGGTGGTGGTGGACATCAAATCCTTTGAAAATTATAAGATTTTTTCCTTAAACGATCCCTTCCGAATTGTCATCGATGTCTGGGGCACGGGGGCCGGGACCGGGGACCATCTGCAGGAACAGCAGGTGGCGGCCAAAACAGATGATGGGCTCACATCCAGCCCCATGAGCACGGACAATCTGAAATCCTCGGACATCGCCCGGCAGCTGGCCCTTGGGGTGCAGAAAATCGTTATTGACCCGGGCCACGGGGGAGCGGATCCCGGGGCCCCGGGGTATATCAAAGGGGTGTGGGAAAAAGATATTGTGCTCCAGATGGCCAAAAAACTGGCAGTCAAACTGCGGGACCGGCTCAAATGCACGGTGATCCTTACCCGGAGCACTGATACCAAACTGACCCTGGAAGAAAGAACCGCCCTTGCCAATACCCAGCGGGCGGATCTGTTCATTTCTCTGCATACCAATGCGGCCCGCAACAAAAAACTGGCCGGCATTGAAACCTATCTGCTGAACCTGGCCACGGATGAACAGGCCATTGCTGTGGCTGCCAGGGAAAACGCCACCTCCAGAAAAAATATTTCCGACCTGGAATTCATTTTAAGTGATCTGATGAAACATGCCAAGATCGGTGAGTCCACCCGCCTTGCCAATGACGTCCACCAGGCCATGATCCAGGGTATGACAAAAAAATATACCGGCATCAAGGATCTGGGTGTGAAACAAGCCCCGTTTTATGTGCTGCTGGGTGCCCGCATGCCCTCCATTCTCATTGAAACCTCTTTTATTTCCAATAAACTGGAATGTAAACGGCTGCTGAACCCCTCCTACCAGGAAGATATCTGCAATGCCATTGCAGATGGCGTACAAAAATATGTTGATGCAACAAACCCGCGGCAATTGTGATATATAAATAAAACAAAACTGCAACTCTGAAACTGCAAGGAGAAACCCATGTCTTTTGAAAACATTATCCTGACAATGGAAAACAACATTGCACTGATACAATTCAACCGGCCCAAGGCATTGAATGCCTTGAACAACGCCATGTTTGATGACCTGGACCAGGCCCTGGACCAGGTGCAGGCCGATCCTGATATCCGGGTTCTGGTACTCACCGGCGCCG
>JAABSS010000436.1 GCA_011390235.1 Desulfotignum sp. | reverse complement strand
TCAACCTGGAAGACAACACCCGGAAAACCGATCCCCTGGAACTGTTTGAATATCTGAATCAACTGGGCAGAGAAAACGGCATCGGCCGCCTGGACATGGTGGAAAACCGGTTTGTGGGCATCAAATCCCGGGGGGTATATGAAACCCCGGGGGGCACCATCCTCCACGAGGCACACAAGGACATTGAAGGGATTGCCATGGACCGGGAGGTGATGCGGCTGCGGGATATGCTGGGGGCCAAGTTTGCCGAACTGATATACAACGGGTTCTGGTTCAGTCCGGAAATGGAATTTCTCATGGCAGCCATGGACAAGAGCCAGGAGGTCATCGACGGCGAGGTCACCCTCAAACTATACAAGGGGGTTGCCTATCCTGTTGCCAGAACCAGTGCATCCTCTCTCTACGACCAGGATCTGTCCTCCATGGACATTGCCGGCGGATACAACCAGGAAGATGCCGAAGGGTTCATCCGCGTCAACGCCATCCGCCTCATGGCCCACAGAAATATCATCAGCAGAGAATAGACAAAAATCTCTGGTATATGGTATCTTGCATAAACAGTGAAAAAGAAAAATGCCTGTTAACGGTTTTCTTTGCAGATAAAGGATAAATATCTGTCAGGCAGGCGGCAGGCATTCACATTACAGGAGGATGCATGTCTGATCCAAAAAAAAAACGATACCCCGGAGTAATGGTCTTTTTTCTCATGCTGTGGCTCGGCACTGCCCTGCCCGTCATGGGAACCACATCACAGCCTGCCGAAATTATGCCCCGGGATTTTCCTTTCTGTGATGCCATTTCTCCGAATGTGGGCTTCTGGATAAAAATTTTTACCGAATATGGCCGGTCCCATGGGGTAATTCACGACTCCCGCCACCTGGGCCGGATATACGAAGTCATTGATCTGGACCCGGACCGCACGGCAGCGGCTGCCCGAAAAAACAACCGCGTCAAAAAGGCTGCCTTTCAAAAATACAAAACCGTTTTACTGGACCTGGCCGGGGGCAAGGCGCCTGTCACGAAACTGGAAAAACAGGTGGCCGGTCTGGTGGGTCCTGATGCAGGCCCGACAGATTTCAAACAGGCTGCTTTCCGCCTCCGGTGCCAGACCGGCATCAAAGACCAGTTCAGGGCGGGTTTGATCCGGTCCGGGGCTGTGATTGATGAATATAAGCGCATCTTTTTGTCCCATGGCCTGCCTGTGGATCTTGTGTACCTGCCCTGTGTGGAATCTTCCTTTGATTTCAATGCCTATTCCAAATTCGGTGCAGCAGGCATCTGGCAGTTTACCCGGGGAACCGGAAAACAATTCATGGAAATCGGCTATGTGGTGGACCAGCGAAGGGATCCCTATATTTCCGCAGATGCTGCCGCCCGTCTGCTCAAAAGAAACCATGCCCAGCTCAAGGACTGGGCACTGGCCATCACCGCCTACAACCACGGACTGGCCGGCATGAAACGGGCCAAAAAAGCCAAGGGCACATATGAAAACATATTTTTACGGTACCAGAGCCGCTCCTTCAAGTTCGCCTCCAGAAACTTTTACCCGGAATTTCTGGCCGCTCGGCATGTAGCCAAGAACTATCAGCAATATTTTGGAAAGCTGCCTTTTGCCAAGCCCGTGAAATATACCCGGTTCACAACCAAAGGATTTCTGAACGCCCGGTCATTCACCCGGGCACTGAACCTTGATATGCAGGAGTTTCACACCCTGAATCCATCCCTGCGCAGCCCGGTATTCAAGGACCAGAAATATATCCCCGGGGATTTTGAGATCCGCCTGCCCGCCCATATACCGCTGCATGATGCCAGGCAGACGGCCGTAAGCCTTTACCAGGAAAAACAGAAACCCAGCCGGTTCCATGTGGTGGCCAAAGGAGATACTGCCGGTGCCATTGCCCGGATACACAATGTTTCTCTCAATGACCTGATCCTGGCAAACAACCTTAACCGGCAGGCCGTGATCTTTATTGGGCAGAATCTGCGCATCCCGGTGAAAGAGCAATCCAATACCATGCCCGCCACCATCCTGGCGGGCCAGGCTGATACAAAAAAACCGCTGGTGCCCGACAGCCGGCAGACCACCCCAAAAACCATTGTCAAAAAAATTGCCAAACCTGCCCGGGTAAAATCCCCTGTTTCTTTAACCGAACCGGCAAAAGCCCCTCAGCAGCCGGTGACTGTGGCAGCCAAAACACCTGAAATGCAAAAAAACAATTCCGGGGATGTGGCAGCCCTGCCCGCACCTTCGCCCGACAGAATCAATCCTCTGGTTGACACCAGCAACCTGAAAATACAAAAAATTATGGCAGGTGCCGACAATACCCGTTTGGGTATTATCCAGGTGGAGGCAGAGGAAACTTTGGGTCACTATGCTGACTGGCTCAAAATCCCCACCAGCCGGATCCGCACCCTGAACCGCCTGGCTTTTGGCACTCCCATCACCATCAACCAGACCATAAAAATTCCACTGGCTGCCTCGGATCCGGACAGGTTTGAAGAGCAGCGGTTTGAGTTTCACCGGGAAATTGAAGAAGATTTTTTTGCCTCTTTTGTGGTCTCAGAAGTGGAAACCTATGAAATCAAATCCGGGGATACCATCTGGTCTTTATGCCTCAAACAACTGGAAATTCCGTTCTGGCTTTTGAAAAAATACAACCCGAAAACAGATTTCAACGCCATGCACCCGGGGCATAAACTCAATTACCCCCTGGTGGTGGCCAAACAGGATGGTGTGGTTTTATGATCAGATTCCCAGGCGTTTTTTGATTCCCCGGAACTGGTCATAGGACAGCCCCAGCAGGGCTGCCGCTTTTTTGTGATGAAATTTTTTTTGCACCAGGGCCTGTTTTACCCGATCTCTTTCCAGAGAATGGACCGCCTCCTTTAGGGGCATTGTCAGCAGATCCTTTGTCCATTGTTTCTGACCGGTCTTTTCTGAAGATATATTTTCCACTGTTATTGCAGGTACGGCCCGGCCTGATACAGGCGCCGAAGATTCCCGATCCTGCGGCACTGGCCGAAGGGGATGTTTTTCTTCCAGGGTTTCGGGATTGCCGGCATATGGATTTTCAAACGGATCAAAAACGATATCGTGTATGCGGAAGGTACTGCTTTTGTATACGGCCCGCTCAATGACGTTTTTCAACTCCCGTATGTTGCCGGGCCAGGGATAGGCTGACAGTTTTTTTCGGGCACGGTCGGTCAGTTCCGGCATTTTTTCCCACCCCAGTTCAAAGGCCATGCGGGAGGCAAAGTGGTTGGCCAGCAGCAGGATATCCTCTTTTCGATACCGCAAAGGCGGCACATAAATCACCTCAAAGGAGAGGCGGTCCAGAAGATCGCGCTTAAAGGTTCCTGCCTGAACCATGGCTGCCAGGTCTGCGTTGGTGGCTGCAACAATGCGTACATCCACCCGGATCGGCCGGGAAGATCCCACCCTTTCAAATACGCCGTACTCCACTACCCGTAAAATTTTTTCCTGGACCTCCATGGGAATGGTACCGATTTCATCCAGAAACAAGGTGCCGTCTGACGCTTGTTCAAACCGGCCGGTGCGGCGGGTACCGGCCCCGGTAAAGGCCCCTTTTTCATACCCGAACAGTTCAGAACCGATAAGGGTGGGGGTTAAGGCGGAACAATTAAGGGTAACCAGCGGTTTTTGCCATCGTCTGGATAAAAAATGGATCCGGGCGGCTGCCAGTTCCTTGCCGGTTCCCCGCTCCCCCAAAATCATCACAGGACGGTCAATGGGAGCCACCCGGGAAATCTGCTCCTGGAACGTAATAAATGCCTCAGACTGGCCCACTGCCCCATCCATGGACACATGGTGGTCCATGGAAATATCAGAATCTGAATAAACCATGCCTGTTGTGCACCCCTCAAAAAATACGGTAAATCATACATCAAAAAAGCCAATTCTACCACTTAATGGTATTATTTACCACATGGCTGTTTTTGTGTCAATCCTGATCCATACCTGTAATCTCTGTAACCTGTCAAAACTACTCATGATCTGATTTTGATCCAGCAATGGCACGCTTCCTGCTAAATATATCCGATATCTGACATCTGACAATTGAAAACACAGGGACCTGGTCCCCACCAACAAGGAGAAGAACCATGGGCATTTTTACACGATTCAGAGACATTGTATCTGCCAATATCAACGCCATGCTGGACCGGGCGGAAGACCCGGAAAAGCTTATCAAACTGATGATCCGGGAGATGGAGGACACCCTGGTAGAGCTTAAATCCTCCTGCGCCGGCACCATTGCCAGCCAGAAAAAAGTAACCCGCCTCCTGGAGGACACCCGGGACAAAGAAGCCTTCTGGGACCACAAAGCCGGCCTGGCCGTGTCCAGGGGCAGAGATGATCTGGCCCGCCAGGCTTTGCTGGAAAAAAGACGGTTTGCCCAAAAATGCGAAGCAGTGGAACAGGAGCTGGACGAGCTGGGTGCCATTGTGGAACAATACAAAGATGATATCCAGGAGCTGGAAAACAAGCTCAAATCCGCCAGGGAAAAACAGCGCATGCTGGTCCAGCGGCACATCCGGGCCCAGCGCAAAAAAAAGGCCCACCAGGAAATCCGGCGCGTGGATTCCGCAGAAGTCATGCAGAAGTTTGAGGAAATGGAATCCCACATCGAACGGATGGAAGCGGAAGCAGATCTTGTAAATTATGGCAAAAAAACCAGTCTGGAAGAAACATTTGAAGAACTCAGTGCAGATGATGATATTGAACGCCAGCTGCATGATTTAAAATCCTCCCAAACAGCGCAGAAAAATGATACTAATACAGTGTAAATTATCCACATCAGGGGGAGGGCGTTAATAATGCATGGTGCGACAATCATCGGAATCGCCATGGGCGGATTCATCCTGTTTCTGGCTACTGTCGGACTCATTGTCATCGGTATCATCCGGGCCGCCAAAACCGGCGGCATCAACAAAAAGGACCGCAAGACCCAGGATGAAGAAACCCGGATGATCCAGGATATTTACCATGGATTGTCAAAAATGGAAGAGCGGGTGGAAGCTTTGGAAACCATCTTGATAGAACGCAGAAAAAAGGACCGGTAAAACATGAGATACCATTACAAGCGCAGACAAAAATCCGGGTATGCCCGGTGCAGAAACCATTATACCAGATTCAAAGACCAGCTCAATGATATTGCCGGGGACCACCGCATATACCGGTCCAGAAGGGGCATACTCATGGGGGTGTGCCGGGGGGTGGCCGAACATTTCAATTTGAGCGTTTTCTGGGTGCGGATGATTACCTTTCTGATTTTTTTGTTTACCGGTTTCTGGCCGGTGGGGGTGCTGTATATTGCAGCCGGACTTATTTTAAAACCCGAACCTGTGGTCCCGTTCCATGATGAAAAAGACCAGGAGTTTTATCAGTCCTATACCACCTCCAGAGAATCCGCTCTCCAGCGCATCAAACGCAAATTTGAAAATATTGACCAGCGGATCCAGCGCATGGAGCATACGGTCACTTCCCGGGATTTTGACCTGTAAGGCACAAGATTTTTACAAATGCTGTTTTTTTCTACAAGATATGTAAAAGCGTCAGTCCGTCTTTTACCAGGATCATGGCCAGAACACACAGGGCCAAACCCAGCCCGCGCATGGTATACACATAGGCCCGGCCTTTGATAACTGCCCTGGACCGGCCCACCAAAAGGGCCAGACCCACTTTTGATCCCACCAGCAGCAGGTAAAAACCGGCAACAAATCCCGCAGCTGCCACCACATTTACAGCCATGGCCCGATGGACCACCGGAGCTCCCACCGATATCCAGAACAGATACGGGTGGGGGCTCAATACATTCACCAGAACGCCCTTTGCCAGAGCGTTGTTCGTTGAAACATCCGCATTGATAACCAGTGCTTTGGTCTGCAGCCCCTTGAACCCCATGCGGAACACCACCCCTCCGCCCACAAGGGAGATTGCACCCAGCACCGCTTTAAAATCCGACATGGTGGACAAAATACCCACCGACACCAGGATAATGGGCAGATCACTGATCAAAGGAGCCAGTGCCACCCGGATGCCGGCCCCCGCATTCTGCCTTAAGGTCTCAGACACCACCAGGGTCAGCAGCGGCCCCGGCGCAAGTCCGGCTGACAGCCCCAGCACCAGACCCATGGTTATAAAATGTATCATCAAGATGGTATAGCGCTTCTTTAAAGACACTTGCAATCATTTTTTTTTCGCTGCTTTTTACAGACACCCCCTGCATGCCGGCTGGTTATCCGCATGGCGCATGATAGTGAGCAAACAGGCGTTTAGCGACGGGGCATACCGTGACTGCCTTTAGAGACACTGCACATACCACACACCTCTGATCAAAAGCAGAAGGTCTGCGGATGACCGGGGTATCCGGAAACCAGCCACAACCAGATTTTAGGGGCAGGGGCCGGCTCCGGACCTTTGATTTTTGGACCTGGTTAATCCTGGTATTTAAAGGACAACCTGAGATTGGTACGAAACCGGGCAGGCTTGCCCTCTTCAATTTTCACATCCAGCTTCTTGACCTCCGCGATTCTCAGATCACGCAGGGAACCGGACGCTTTTGCAATGGCTTGGTTGGCTGCATCTTCCCAGGATGTGGTGCTGGATCCAACAAGATCGATAATTTTGTAGACACTTTCGCTCATAATACCCTCCTTGAAAAAGAATTAAAAAAAAGCAGGCTGTGGGAGCAGGAGATGAATAGCAGGCAATAAAACAGACCAGAATGAGATTCAACACTGATATTTGATTATATAATAATCCGCCTGGATGTCAAAAACTTTTTGTTGATGCCGGCTGCTCCAATAACTTTACAGGCCCGGGATCTTTGTTTAAAAACCGGTTTATCGTCTCATAATAGGCATCAAACATGGATATGGTATTGTGGCCTGCCCCGGGGATATAGGCCATTTTTTTAGGACAGGTCAGGCTGTCAAACAGGTTCCGGGTAGTGTGGATGGGAATGACCCCGTCTTCCATAGATGCCAGCACCAGAGTGGAAGACCGGATATCAGCGGAAAAATCAATAATGCGGTGCCGGTCCTGCAGTACCAGATTCACCAGCCAGGCGGGGTAATAGGCGGCAGCCACATTCTGGATACTGTCAAAAGGACAGGTGAGAATCAGCCTGCCCAGACCCCGTTCCAGGGCCAGGTAGGCAGCCATGGAAGAGCCTATGCTCCGGCCCCAGGCCACACTTTTTTCTGGATCAAGTCCAAGCTGGTCAGCCATATGGTCATAGATGGCCAGGGCATCAGACTTGAGATGGTTTTCAGCTGGTGATCCCGTGCTCAAACCGTATCCTCTGTAATTCATCAAAACCACATTGGCAGACAATTTTGCAGCATACTCCTCCAGATTCAACGACACCTCTTCTGCATTGCCCCCGAAATAAAATATGGTGGGCAGACCGGTCAGGTCTTTTTTTAAAAACCAGCCATGGAGCACCACTTTATTTTCCACCGGGATCTGGATTTCCTCCACCCCCGGTATCCTGGTTTTGATATATGCCAGCCTTTCCGGTGTAACAGGCACAGGAAAATACAACAATCTGCGGGAAAAAAAATACAATCCCACCAGAAAAATCAGGGATGCTGCCACCAGAATAAATAACACTCTCATTATCGCCTCCTTGTTTTGGCCGAATATGATGGCATGTAAAATACCGCAAGAAACATCAGATGAAAAGAGAAACCTGAACCGCTTGATTTTGGGCATTTTTTTTAGTAGTAGTTGGGTGATTAAAAATCCATGAAATCAGGCACAGGCACCACAATGACAGAAAACAGGCCGATGTTTCAGCAAAGGAGCAGGAAGGTGAATTTCATATATCTGGTAATCATAGCAGCCATCGGCGGTGTTGCCGTGGCCCTGCAGGGACAGCTGATGGGAAGCATTGACAAAAATGTGGGGACCCTTGAAAGCGTCTTTGTCACTTATGGCGGTGGGGGATTTATGATCGGCATTATCATGATCCTTTTACGGGGCGGGAATTTATCAGGCTTAACCCTGGTTCCCTGGTACACCCTTCTTGCTGGCCCCATAGGCCTGGTGCTCATCGCTGCCATCGGCTACAGTGTTCCCCGCCTGGGCCTGGTGCCGGCATTCACCATTATGGTGGCGGCCCAGTTCATGACAGCGGCTGTGATTGACCAGTTCGGCCTGTTCGGAGCGGAAATCAGACAGATCAGCCTTTCCCGGATATCCGGCATGCTTGTCATGCTTCTGGGCATATGGCTGGCCATGCGGTAAATATTGCAGCACCCATCTCTTTTAGCCGGCCATTTTCAAGTAACCTGAATCCATGGCAGGCTTGCAGTGGCATACACATTTGAACCCATCCCTACCCTCTATATCTGTTTCAAAAAAAGTTGGCATCCCCAGACAGATGAATTTGGTTGACACCTCACCAAGGCGCCTTGTGTTTCACCCGGAATTTGCCTGTACAGGTGCAGTACGCCATCTGGAGGGGTTTTCCCATGTGTAGCTGGTGTTCATATTTCACCAGGCCCTGGCCTAAAAATGGACTGCCCTGATGCGGCCGCCTCGGCTTGGGGGCAATAAAAAAGCAGGGGTGTTTGCCACAAGATCCCCTTTCAGATCCAAGGTACATAGAAAAACTAAATATTACCAAGCGATCTATTCATATCCGATAAAAGAGACGAGAAATTTTATATATTGATCAAATAGCTGAACACTTTTGTAAACATAATATATGGTCATCCTGGGAACTCGAAAAACAGCAGAAACCATGATTTCTTACCTTGATTTTTCTTATCCTACTATACAACGCGGAGGCGGAGGCTGCTTTCTCCATGGTGGTCACACCATAATCTTTTTCCAAAGCCGGATACACCGAAGCAATAGCCTTCCCATCAACGAGAGAGGCAACTTCAAATTCACTGTTTTTCTCTGTACCGAAACAGTCTGCTCTGGTGGACACACCAAAATTATGGGCATCAATTGCCAGGTCATTTAAGAATTGCATATCGCATCCTGATCGCCTTGGAGGAATATTTGGCACATTCTTCGCCACTGCGCAAATTGCCCTTGAAAATATGGGGAAAAATATATATGTTCTCGCCAGCGTCCGATCTGATATATCTTCAGGAGATATACTGCGGCATTGAAGACCGCAAGACTTTTCACCTCGATATGACACCACGGAACTGAGCGACGTAATCGAAGCTGCAGGCGTAAACATCTATTTCCTAAAGCTGATCAGTATGATGCAGATGGACATAGAAGACAAAATGCACAAATTTACCCTTGCCTCGATTCTTGACGATACCACCGGCCCTTGAATCATCCCTGCAGCCTTTTTTTCAAGGGCGCTTAGCCAAAAAGTGGGCTCCAACGGTGTAATCCGCCGTTTTCGTGTTGGTTTTTGCCACACATTCTGCTTCCGCAAAACCGGCCTTTTCCATGAGTTCGATTTGATCCCGCACGGAGATGGCGCCGCCTACTCATTGCGTCCATGCTTCCAGGCTGGTTGCCCCGTAAGATTGCGCCTCTGCATCAAGCACAATATCGGCTATCTGCAGTCTCCCGCCGGGCTTCAATACCCTAAAAATCTCGCCAAAAAGTTCGACCTTTGCCGGTGAGAGATTGATGACTCCGTTGGAAATCACCGTGTCAAAGCTGTGGTCGTCATAAGGAAGTATTTCGGAGGATACCTGCCTTGTTTCGATATCTTTTATGCCTACGCAATCAAAATTCCGCTGAGCTTTGGCAAGCATCTCGGCGCTCAAATCAACACCGCAGACCCTGCCGTCATCCCCCACCTTATGACGGGCGACAATGAGGTCAAAACCGGCTCCGCAACCGACATCGAGGACTCTCTCTCCCCGTTGCAGCGCCCGAATCCTAAAAGGATTACCGACCCCGCAAAAGGACTCAAGCACCTCGTCCAGCATTTTCCCTATAATTTCCGGTTCATACCCAAGAGTGCGGGCTCCACTCCTGCCGGTTTCGTATTTGAAGTTGCCTGCCGCCGTAGCAGCCACCTGCTCATATTTTGCCTGAATTGCCCTGGAAATTTTCGCCTTTTCCTTGTAATTGAAGACCCCGGGCTCACGCTGATCCTTGACCGTCAGGCCTGTCGGAAAAATTTCTGTCTGACCACTGCCAGAACTCTGCCCAAGATCTCACTTGCCCATTTGCAGATTGCGAACCTGTTTTTCAGCCATAAAAAACCTCAATATATTTTTCTCATTTACTCTATCAGATTATGACAAACACCTACAATGTAGCACATTCCGTAATACCTGGTAAACCATTTTCCAAAACAATGCAACAAATACAATGCAATTTTTTTCATATCCAGAAGATAAGCATGGGCTCGTCGAGCAAAGACATTTATATAGATGGTCAAATCCCATTGAAAAACCATGATTAAGCGTGTGAAAGGTATTAAAAAATTGGCTGTTGATATCCCATGCTGTTGACTTATGATATTGGTAAATTTTATTTTTTCCTCACCCCCAACCCCATCGGCTTGTCAGCAGTAAAGCTTGCATCCATCGAATACACCCGGAATGGAACGAAGCTGCACCTTCTGGGGGTAGACATTCTGGATGACACGCCGATACTGGATATCAAGCCCTATGTACCCTGGGCAGATGCCATTGCAAGTGCCAGGGGCGGGGGCGGGTTTGCAGACCAGTCCCTTGAAACCG
>JAABSS010000431.1 GCA_011390235.1 Desulfotignum sp. | reverse complement strand
CTGTCAGCACAAGGCCGTCGCTCATTGCTTTGACAACATCTTCATTGAATGTGCTGATGCCGGACAGTTCTTTTTTCAGGTTCTCATATTCTGATGCAATCTGTTCCAGGACATGAATTCTTTTTTCCAAATCTGCATAACTGGGGTTGGGCATATATTTTCACTTTTCTTTTATCAATTCAGTATGGTTCTTAAAATCATTGTCATCGGCACCTTCCAGTATATTCTGTATCTTGACGGCAATATCTTTCATGGAAAACGGTTTCTGGATAAACTGAACGCCCTCATCCAGGACCCCCTGATGGGCAATGACATTGGCCGTATAGCCGGACATGAACAAAAATTTCAGTCCCGGATAAACGGATGCCAGTTGTACGGCCAGGTCCCGTCCGTTCATTTCCGGCATGACCACATCCGTTAAAAGCAGGTGAATTTTTCCTGCATGTTTTTGTGCCAGTTCCATGGCTTTGCCCGGGGTGGGAGCGGCAAGAATGGTGTAGTGTAAATCCTGAAGCATGGTTGTGAGCATCTCCAGAATGGTTTCTTCATCCTCCACGATCAGGATGGTTTCGCCATTGCCTGCCGGGATGGCCTTTGGTTTTGTTTTCGACTTTTTTTCCATTTTTTCTGCATGGCAGGGCAGATAAATATGAAAAGTGGTCCCATAATCCGGCTCGCTGTATACTTTTATAAAACCGTTGTTCTGTTTGACAATGCCGTAGATCATTGCCAGGCCCAGGCCGGTACCCTGGCCCACATCCTTGGTAGTGAAAAACGGTTCATACAGGTTGTTCAGGGTTTCTTTGCCCATGCCGCAGCCATCGTCACTGACAGCCAGCAGGACAAACTCACCCGGAGAAAATCCCGGATTTTTTTTGCAGTACGCGGTATCAAAAGTTTTCATACCTGTTTCAATAGTGATCTTTCCCACACCGGCAATGGCATCTTTGGCATTTACGCACAGGTTGGCCAGAATCTGATCGATCTGGGAAGGATCCATTTTTACGGGCTGCAGTTTTCCGGCGGGTTTCCAGAGCAGGTGGATATCTTCTCCGATAAGCCGGCGCAGCATGGTAAGCATGGTTTCCACGGTATGGTTCAAATCAAGTACACGGGGATCGATGATCTGCTTTCTGGCAAAAGCCAGCAGCTGTTTTGTCAGGTCAGCCGAGCGCCGGGCCGCCTTGAGAACCCCCTGCAGATTTTTGTGCAGTTTTCCGGCAGGATCCACCTGGCCCAAAGCGGTCTGGGTATATCCGATAATCACAGTGAGCATATTGTTGAAATCATGGGCCACCCCGCCTGCCAGCCGGCCCACGGATTCCATTTTCTGGGCCTGCAGCAGCTGACCCTGGAGCTGGCTGCGCTCTTCCATGGCGTTTTTCTGATCGGTTATATCAATGACCACATCTTCCATATACCCGTGTTCCGGCACAAGGCGGGTGTCAAACCTGACCCAGATGGTGGACCCGTCCTTTCTGAAAAATGCGGCTTCTCTGTTCAGTATTTTGCCCGTATTTTTCAGTTCTGCAATAAATGCATCCCGCTGGGCCTTATCCGCATAATTTTCCGACAACACATACGATTTGATAAAAGCCTGCACATCATCATAACCGAAAATCTGTGCCATTTTTTTATTACATTCCAACACCATGCCGTCGCTTATCCGGGTCCTGGCCAGGCCGGCCTGGGCATTCTCATACAGGGACCGGTACCGGCGTTCACTTTCCTGCAGGGCTTTTTCACGCTCTGCCCGGGCCTGCTCCAGATCCTGAACCTGTTTGTGCAAAGCGTTATAGGTGGGATTATCCGCCATTATTGTTACCGTCTCCCTGATTTTCTATTTTTAGTTCATCCCGCATCTTTCCGGCCATATCAGCTAATCTTTAACACCATATATATCCATATCCGGATAATGTATTTTTGCACATTCCTGGCAGATACCATGGCTGAAGCGTGCCTCGGATTTTTCCTGGATATAGGCCTCCACCTGATTCCAATACCCTTTGTCATCCCGGATTTTTTTGCAATGAGAACAGATGGGCAAAAGACCGCTCAGTTGTCTGACACTGGCCAGAGATTTTTCCAAGGCGGCCCGGGTTTTCTGTAAATCGGTCATCA
>JAABSS010000430.1 GCA_011390235.1 Desulfotignum sp. | reverse complement strand
TGCCGGCAGGAGCGCCTTCAATACGGGCCAGAACCGGGTGAATGATATTTTCCGCCAGATCATGATCCCCCCCGGAGATAAAGATTTTTTCCCCCACAATGGCATAGGTGCCGTCCCCGTTGGGAACTGCTTTGGTGGTCAATGCCCCCACATCAGAGCCTGCTTCGGGCTCGGTAAGAAGCATGGTGCCGCACCATTTACCGGTGTACATGTTTTTCAGGTACAGATCTTTTTGCTCTTTTGTGCCGAAATGTTCCACCAGGTGGCCGGCCCCCTGGGTCAGGCCCGGATACATCATGAAGGGGTAATTGGCCCCATTGAAATATTCAGCCGCAGCCGATGCCACTGTTCTGGGCATGCCCTGGCCCCCCCATTCGGGATCTTCGGTAGGGGCAAGCCATTCCCCCTCATTGAACAATTCAAACAGCCGCTTGAATGAATCCGGTGTGGTGACCTGGCCATTTTCCAGGGCACACCCCTGCTGGTCCCCGTCTTTGTTTGCCGGTAAAAGTTCTTTGACTGCAAAATTTTTTGCCTCTGAAATAATCAGGTCAATGGTTTTTTTGTTGAAATCTGCAAACCCGTCATGGAGTTTTGACAGCTCTTCGGCTTTGAGCTGTTCGTGCATGACAAACTCTATGTCCCGCCGATCTGAAATTACCTGTGCCATCTTTGTCTGCCCTCCTGGTGTTGGTCTCTGCCATGGATACTGAATACTTGCTCAGCTTTTTATTTCCTGCACCGCCAGCGGATATATCCATGGAAAAATGTTGGTTGAAATATTTTTTTTAAATTAAAATAAGCTGTTGTGTTTCAAAATTTGTTCAGTTGCCGTAAAAATACAGGCAGCCTGTTCTCGTATCTATAAAATGAATACTCATTCATTGCATGGAATTTTCCCAGTGTCAATGATTATTTTTAAAAATCTGTTATATTTAAGTATACACTGTTCTCCCTGCCACGGCCTGCCGGCCACGGGTTCCGGGCCAATTATGGAAGCTGCCGGCCATGGTCCCTTCATACAGGCGTGATATTGCTTGACCCTGTCATTGTTTTTTGGTAGTTCTAAACAGTTGGAATATACGGAATGTACAATGCAACTGAAAGGCATTTTCAATGCGTTTCCTGATTTTATTAACACTAATTTGGAGGATGAGGATGAAAAAATTACTATTGACTGTATTAAGTGTTTTTATGGTGGTGTCTTTTGCTGCTTCTGCCGGTGCAAAGACATTTAAAATGGGGCTGGATGCCGACCCGGTATCTCTGGATCCCCAGGTACAGCTCTCCGGCGGCATGCTCCAGCTCTCCCACTGGGTGTTTGATCCCCTGGTACGCTGGACCCAGGAAATGGATTTCGAACCCCGTCTGGCCACCAGCTGGGAACGGCTGGATGAACTGACCATGCGGTTTCATTTGAGAAAAGGGGTCAAGTTCCACAGCGGCAACAATTTTACCGCCAAAGATGTGAAATGGTCCTTTGACCGCATGCGCAGAAGCGCGGATTTCAAAGGCCTGCTGGAACCCTTTGACGGATGTTACATCGTGGATGATTACACTGTGGACGTCAAGACCAAAGAGCCCTATGCCCTTTTGCTTAATATGGCCACCTACTTCTTTGCCATGGATTCGGAGTTCTACACCGGCACCGATGAAAACGGCCAGCCCAAAGATGCCATTCTCAAGGTGGGTGAATCTTTTGCTTTGAACCATGCATCCGGCACCGGTCCGTTCATTGTCACCAATCGCCAGCACAATGTGGTTCTGGAAATGAAACGGTTTGCCGACTACTGGGACACAAACAGCCCGGGCAATGTTACCGAATTCATCCTGAGACCCATCAAGGAAAACGCCACCCGCGTGGCAGCCCTTTTGTCCGGCGGGGTGGACTGGATCTCTCCTGTGCCTCCCCAGGATTTTGCACGCATCCAATCTGATGAGGACACCAAACTGGTAACCATTTCCGGCGGCCGTATCATCACCTTTCAAATGAACCCCAACCGGGTGGAGGCCTTCAACGATGTAAGGGTGCGCCAGGCCATTGTCCATGCCGTCAACAACGAAGGTATTGTAAAACAGATCATGAAAGGCACCGCCACAGTGGCTGCCCAGCAGGGCCCCAA